>CALFVP010000114.1 GCA_937928175.1 uncultured bacterium
GAACAAATTTTCACCTACACCAGCAATTGAGAGCATAGAAAGAGTAATTAACAATCCAGTAGAAGCATTCAAAAATTACTGTAAAGAACTAAACAAAGATATAAGCGAGGAAGAAATAATTGTACTTAAAGAAATTTACGATAAAGTAATGTCGAAATTTAACGAATAACTTCTTCTGGTTCTTCAACCCATTGAATTTTCTCTAGAGATTCTTGAGCCATTTCTTTCACCTTTGGCATAAAATTACCTCTTATAACTTTAATCAAAGCACCAAAAGCTCTTTTATCTCCTATTTCACCCAAAGCTCTTACTATATCCCCCGCTAAACCTTGATCAGGAGTAGTCTCCAACACATCTATTAATGCTGGAACTGCTTCCTTAGCTTTCATTTTCCCAAGTCCAAGTGCAACACTTCTTCTAACTATAGGATCCTGATCGTACCTAATAGCTTTAATTAAATTTGGAATTGTAGATGGATCTTTCACTTTAGCAAGTGCATCTGCCGCTGACGATCTTACCTCCCAAAAAGGATTAACTTGTCTAGCACCTATCCTGACAATTCTATCATTTCCCTCTTCTAATCCAGCAATAAGAGTATTAATAACCTTTTTGTAAGTTTTCTCAGAAATAGAACTTTTAGCACCCTTTTCAAACATATCCCCTATTCTTCTTATAGCAAGAATTTTTACAGTTTCATCGTCACTGTTCATAGCAGCATTACATAATTCCTCGATAGAACTTTCATTGATCGGAAGACTTTCAAAGTACTTTTGTAAATCCTTTTTCTCAGGATAGTTATGAACACCGAATGAAAATACACTAAAAAATATAACTAAAAACAAAACAATTAAAGCTAACTTACAATCCTTCATATATATCCTCTCCAGTTAATATGATTATTTATGAAAACATTTTTAATGTCAAGAATATATAAAAAATCGTAAAATATAAAACCAAACTTTAAACCTCAAACAAATCTTCTAAAACAGTCAACAATTTTACTTTACCCGATAATATCTCAACTTTACCATCAACGTATATTTTTGTTATAACTCCTTGCTGTTTAAATTTGTTAGAAAAAACTCTATCACCAATCTTAGGGTTTTTAACCCTGGCAAACTCCGGCAAATTAGTAGTAACATCAATTTTGGAATTAATTTTCGTAATCTCTTTATTTATTTCTTCAAGCTCTTTCTGGGTTAAATTTTCACTAATTAATTTTTTCCTTATATCACCTATTAATTTCTTAATATCGTACAAATCAGAAACAATAAAATCAATTTCTTTTTTTCTTATCTTTTCAATCTTGTAATCTAACTCTTTTACTTTATTTTTATAATCTAACTTAAGTTTCTCAACTTCTTCTATCTTTTCTTTAAGTTCTTCCTTAAGTTTTTGAATTTCTCTTTTTTCATTTTGTACTTCTATAACGAATTTTTCATAAACATCAACTCCTTCAGACATAACCTTTAGCGAATCTTGTACTATTTCATCGTCAAGTCCAAGTTTATGAGCAATCAATATAGCATTACTACTTCCTGGCATTCCCAAAACCAACCTATAAAGTGGTTTTAAAGTCTCATTATCAAATTCCATATAAGCATTTTTAAAGTAACTTGAAGACAAGGGTAGCTTTTTAACTAAAGAATAATGAGTAGCCACAGCTATCTTTACTTTTTTCTTAGCTAAATACCTTAAGACTGCTACAGCCAAAGCTTCTCCTTCCCTAGGATCTGTTCCTGTACCAAGCTCATCCAGAATTACAAGAGAATTAGCATCAGATAACCTTACAATATCGTTTATTTTAGCAATATGAGCCGAAAAAGTAGATAGATCTTTCTCTATGCTTTGAGTGTCACCAATATCAGCAAGTATTTTATTAAAATATCCAACTACTGAATCTGCACTTGCAGGAATAAGTAAACCAGATAAAGCCATAACAGTAAGAAGCCCCAACGTTTTTATAGAAACCGTCTTACCAGAAGTATTGGGTCCCGAAATTACAATTCCACCGTAATCATTTTCACCATCACCTAACTCAATAGTTATAGGGACTGGATTCTTCAAAAAAGGATGTCTAGCTTCAATAAGCTTAACAATTGGTTTTGAAGTCAAGATAGGTCTTTCAGATTTAGTTAAAACAGCATACCTAGCCAAAGCTTGCAACTCATCAAAATTGCCTATTACCTCAACAATAACATCTATTAAATACGAAAGCTTAGAAAGCTTAAGAGTAATATTTCTCAAAATTCTATCTATCTCCTCTTTTTCTTCTTCTATAAGCTCTAAATACCTTATAGTATAACTCTGAATAAATTTAGGCTCAACAAAAGCAGTATGACCCGTAGAAGATATATCTTGAATAAAACCCTCAACAGCATTAATGTACTCCATCTTAACAGGTATTACAAACCTGTTATTTCTTATGGTAACAAACTTTTCCTGTAAAAACTCTTCATTCTTCGGATCATTTATAAATTCCGTAAGAATCTTAAAAACGGTATTCTCTATTTTTTCTTTTTCGTATACAATTTTGTCAAGTTTATCTGTAGCAGTTCTTATTATTCCTCCATCTCTATCTATTGACTTTTTGACACTTTCTTCTATTTCAGAAAAAGTATCGTAAAAATAAACAGTATCAATCTTTAACAAATCTTTAATAATTGAAAATTCTTCGCTTAGATTATCAACGAATACAACCAAATCCCTAAAAAACCTTAAAAACTCGTAAATCTCGTACACTTGCTTAGGAGAAAGAATAGCCCCTTCTTTAGAAGATTTTTTCCAAATTTTGATTGTATCGTACGGTATAACTGGGATTTTTATCAAATTACAGATAGTCTTAGCCTTAGAAACAAGAGAATGCTTATACGAAATCAGTTGCATAGCATCCGAACGTTTCATAGAATAAGTCAAAGGTCTTATAGAAAGAACTTTTTTTCTTCCTTCGTCAGTGAAACAGTACTCGCTTAAAGTAGTTAACAGTCTATCAAACTCTAAATCTGCAAGGTGCTCCCACTCCATAATTTAAATTTTTTGTTTACTTTGAGATAGTCTTTTAAGGTCATTAATGTTGTTTATCCTTACTCCCCCTTTCTCAATAACTATTTTACCCATCTTGAAATACCTATTTAATATATCTTCAGCATCTCTAACCGAAATACCAGACCAATGAGCAATATCTTCCGGAGAAATGTTAAGAAATACTGTTTTTTCATCATCCTTTAAATTACCTTCAGATAACATTATAAGTGTTTCAAGGACTCTAGTATCTGGATCTTTGATACTAAGTATTCTCAATTTTCTTTTTGCATCGTATATTCTTCTAGAAAAATTTTTCAACAATTTCAAAGCCCACTGAGGATTATTTTTTGCGAGCATCTCAAAGTTATTTTTATCAACTCTAATTAAAGTTACATCCGTTTCTGCTATAACAGTAGCAGTTCTTTTATCATTATCAATTAACGCCATTTCACCAAACATCTCACCTGGACCTATAACATCTATGGTCTTTTCCTTATCATTTTGAATTTTAGTAATTCTCACCTTACCTTCTTTAATTATGTACATTTCTTCACCAGGTTCAAACTCACAAAATATTATATCTCCTTCATTAAACTTAACCTCAAAATCATCGCTTTTGTCCATACTACTTCACCTCGTACAAAATAATTTTCTCTCCATCCTTAAATATTATAACATAATTTTCACCTATCTCAAGAATTTTTTCATTCATCACTGTTTCTCCTTCGCTTACATAAAACGTACCACCAAAACCTAAATCAGACCTACCTTCAAGCACAGCAACACGCTTACCGTTAACCAAAAACGAACCTTTAAAATTGAACAAAGAATAAGGCTTTGGTTTCTCTACTTTTACTCCCTCAACTTTACCAACTTTGGAATTAACAATGCTATTTTTATCCCACTTAGCAAATGGATTCCTTAAAGAATTTATATCTACTGAACTTTGATTTGCTGGGTTTACCTCAAAAGAAACAGCACTGTAGCTTTCTATCTCTTTATAGAAATTATTGCTAAAATAATCTAAAATAGAAGGAATTGAGACCCTTAACATATTAACCCAAATACCAATAACAACAACTATTAAAATCCACTTTACAAAATTACCACCCATAATTCCTATCTTTCAAAACTACTAAACCATTTCCTTATAAAAGAAAACTGAGATTTATCCATATTAAGGAATTTTATAGCAGCAATAAAACTATCATTCTCATAACTAATTCTTATGACCTCACCTATAAATTCGAAAAACCTTGCTCCTATCTTAAAGTAAATTTTCACATTATCTCCTATATCAATAAAGTAAGCAATGTGCTTATCTATCTTAATTTTAAGTCCCCCAAAACTTATATCAACAACAGGAATAAGGTAATCTCTATACTCGTTTAAAACAAAAAACCTATAATAACAAAAAATTTGCTCAATGATGTCTACAAAACCTAAAACCTTCATAATCTTAAGTGTATTCTCAAAGTTACTTAAATCTATTGGCTTATTACCACTAACCATAATATATCCAAGCAAACTATCAACAATGAAAACAGGTACATACACGTAGGACACAAAACCCCTAGATACATGATAATTCAAAAAAAACTTAACCTCACTATCAAGAAGATTTCTTCTATTTGGTTCTAAAAAAGTACCATAAGTAGAAAATCCATAAATCTCAAATACATCTAGAAACGTCTTTGAATTAACATTTGGTAATATCAAAGATTTCTTACTATACCTACAAAACTTAAGCCACGGTAATTGGGATAACTTATCCACAAAAATAGCATTACCAAAATCCTTAGAAATCAAATCTAATACCTTTTCCATTACCTCCTCAAAAGATACTTTACCTATCATTCCTTGAAAAACTGATCTCATTGATAAAGGAAATCTATTTAAAAAACTCTCACTATCTATTTCTTTGACCACATTCAAGCTAGCAAAAAGTATTCCTTCAACATTATAACGCTCGTAATCCCTACTATGCTTCTTTACCATTGTTGAAGGTAAAATAGCTTTAACTTCATTTCCACTAATACCAACAATCTCTGAAT
>CALFVP010000115.1 GCA_937928175.1 uncultured bacterium
TATAAAAGGATTAAAAGAAATATCTTATCAATATTATAAATTACTTAAAAACCCCCTATTTTCCAAAGTATACACAAGATTTACAGACGAAAACATTTTTAAATTATTCTCAATTAAAATTGGAGAAGAAAACGATATAAAAGAACTAACAATAGAACTAAAACCGTTATCTTTAGATTCTAAAGGAATATTAAACATAGCAGAATTTATTGAATCATTTGTAAATTTTAAGAAAAATTTTCTTAATTTTTTAAGGAATCAAAATGAATTTAAGGATATATCACAATTTATCCTCTCTTCCTCAAACTTCAATGAATTACTTAATACTATTTTTCATTTTATAGATAGAAAAGGAAATATAAAAGACTCTGCTACACCAGAATTAAAAAAAATAAGAGAAGAAATATATAAATTAAACAAGACTATACCACAAAAGCTAAACGAATTCATAAAAGAAAATTCTGAATATCTAATATCGAATCAAATAGGATTTAAAAATAATAGATTTGTAGTATATCTTAATTCTCAATATGTGAGCAATTTTGAAGGTATAGTACAAGATTATTCTTGGACTCATAAAACAGCTTTTTTTGAACCTTCTTCAATAATAGATATCAATAATAGACTAATATTACTTCAAAGTTTAGAAAATATTGAAATACAAAAAATATTATCTTTTCTCTTTGAAAAAATAGCAGAAAATATAAACAACATATCAAGCGTAATAAAAATATGTGCTTTTATAGAATTTTTTAATTCATACTTTTCTTTACACTCTGAATTTTGTAAGACAGAAAGCAATGAAAACAAAGTAGAAATAATTGGTCTGGTCAATTTATTAATAGAAAATTGTGTACCAATAGATATAAAATTTGAAAGAGCTTTAATGATAGTAGGACCTAATAGTGGGGGTAAAAGTATATCTCTGAAATCTCTAGCTCTAGCAATTTTATTATCCAATGTAGGTTTACCAATCCCTGCAAAATATGCTAATTTACCCTATCTAAAAGTATTTTATGATAACCCAGATCCACAAAATATAGAAAAAGGCTTAAGTACATTCTCAGGACACGTTAATTACTGGAAATATATAATTGAAAATTTAAACATAACCAACCAGAAATTTAAAAATATAGTAATAATGGACGAGCCAGCTTCAGGTACAGACCCCTTTGAAGCTTCAATAATAACAATAGCACTTATAGAATACTTCCTATCCAAAAACTCATTAGTAGCTTTCTGTACTCACTACAATACTGTAAAAAACTTTTTTTATAAAAAAATAACCACAGCCTCAGTAAACTTTAATTTTGAAACTAACAAAAGCACATATCAGTTGATATACGACATAATTCTTCCTTCTTACCCACTTAACTTACTTAATGAACTACCATCCGAATTCCTAGAAAAAATAGAACAAATAAAAAATTATCTATCCTCCTCATCTTATGAGGAAAAAATAACAAACATATTCCTAGAAGCATTAAAAATAAAAAATGAACTTCTTGAGAAAAAAAATCAAATAAATAAACAACTAGAAGAAATAGAACAAATGAAAAATCAAATAAAACAAAAAGCTAAAACTGAAATCTTTGAAAAATTATACAAAGAATACTCTAAAGAAATTCAAAAACTAATAGAAAATTGGGAAAAAGAATTACAAAAATTGAAAAATTCATCTAACATAACCAAGTCAGAAAAAAGGCTCAAAACCATAAAAAATTTTGACCTAAATGATTATCTTTTATCATTTGAAGGACTAGAAGAAAATATCAGTATAAAAGAGAATGATTTTGTAAAAATAAAAATTTTTGAGGAGATAGGAGTTGTAAAAAGTGTAAGAGAGAATAAAGTTATAGTACACGTAAATGATAAGGTTTACGAATTAAATATAGATCAAGTTAAGAAGATACTTCATTAATATTATTGTTGCTGAATGGATTCTAAAGCTTTAGTAGCCATATTCTTTATAGATTCAACTACACTGAGATTAGCTTCATACATCCTTGAAGATTGAATCATTTTTGCCATTTCCTCAACTACGTTAACATTAGGTAAAGTAACATATCCGTCTTTATCTGCATTAGGATTATTAGGATCATAAACTTTTCTAAAACTGGTATTATCTTGTTTTACTGCAACAACTTGTGCTCCTGTTAATTGATTTTCAAATTCTTCCGAGAAACTTACTGTAAGAATACCTTGCTCCTCTGGATCGTTAATTGGTTTAGAAGAGATTATTACATCTTTTCTCTTATACGGTTCACCAGTGACAGTGTGAGTAGTATTAGCATTAGCAATATTTTCAGCTATTACGTCCATCATCTGCCTACTAACACTCATTCCTGTAGCAGCAATCCTTAAGGAATCAAACATAAAATCCCCCTCCCTGTTTTTTTAAAACTTAAAATTCTATTATATATTAGTTTGAAATAGGGTTTTAGCACCTTCTATCAATTTTTGAGTAACGCTTCTTATCATTTTTAAAGTTAATCCAGCTTCTTGCCAAGCAAAAACTACTTGGTTTATATCTTTAACTTCCCCTGAAGCTACTTTCCTTGTTATGTCTCCTGCTTCTAATAACTTATTGTTAGCAGAATTAATAGCACTTTTCAAAAAATTACCAAAGGTTGACATTCCACTTTCAGACACAGTTTTAGTTTGAGTAAAAGGATTAGTTAACTTTTCAGGTCTAAGAATATCTAAAGGATTAAACATTATAATCAACCTCCTTTACATTCTTTCAAATATTTCAGTAAGAGACTTTAGAGGACTAGTAGCTCCCCTTAAAAGTAATTGATATTGAATTTGGTTTTCAAGAGACTTATTAACTTGCTCATTTATGTCAACTTTCTTACCTGTAGATTCTGCTTGAGGGGTATAACTTGCAAGTTCTATGTTACCTGAAATATGTTCTGGATCTTCAGCTAACATTTTAACTCTAAATGGGTTAGATTCTTTGTCGAATTTTTCTTGCCTAATTTGGGAAAAGACTTCTTCAAAATTAAGATCTTTTGCTACATAGTTAGGGTTAGTAGCGTTTGCAACGTTACTAGCAATTATTTGCTGTCTTTGCCAAGCTGCATCAACTGCTTTCTTCATATAATCAAGGTGATCCCCAAAAAGATCCTTCATAAAGCTCATTTCTTTCACCTCCACATTATCTATCTTTTTAAATTTTTAAAAAGTTTTTAAATAAAAGTAAAAAAAATGTTAATATAATAATTGCATATAATAAGAAGTTCAAAGATAAATCACTAAGAATACCTGACAACAATCATAATATTAAAAACTGTTCTCATAATATCATCATGTAAGTTTAGAATCATTTCATTAAACAATTCATTAGATTCTGTTCTAAAAGCAGTAAGTGGATCTATATTTCCCCATCCCCTAAGTTTTATACCTTCTCTCAAATATTCAATATTATGTAAATGATCAATCCAATGCTTATCCATAATTTCCAATATTACATTTTTAAGAATTTCATTAATTATTTCATCCGATATGGTACCAGTTTGCAATCTTTGCTTAAGTTCAAATATCATTACATTAATTAAAGTATTCTGAATTTCATCAAAAATTTTTGATATATTTTCATTAGTAGTAGATTCTGGTAATTTTTCTTCTATTAAGGTTAGAATTCTATTAAATAAATTTTTTTCAAAATTATAATTACTCC
>CALFVP010000116.1 GCA_937928175.1 uncultured bacterium
ACTTTCCAACTGGCGGAATTGTAATAGCAAACGATGAAATGATAAAAGCCTACGAAACAGGAGACGGTAAAATAGTAATAAGAGCTAAATTAAAGGTAGAAAAACTAAAAAACGGTAAAGAAGCAATCGTTATAACCGAAATACCATACCAGGTAAGAAAATCAGCAATAATCGAAAGAATATCAGAACTTGTCAAAGAAGAACAACTAGAAGAAATATCGGATATAAGAGATGAATCAGACAGAGATGGAATAAGAATAGTGATAGAACTAAAAAGAAACGTAAACCCCTCAGTAGTCATAAATAAACTATACAAGCATACCCAACTACAACAAACGTTTAGTATAAACATACTTGCTTTAGTGAATAACCAACCTAAAGTGCTATCCCTAAAGGATATAATAAACCATTACGTAGAGCACAGAAAAGATGTTATAAAAAGAAGAACAAAATTCGAACTGAAAAAAGCCGAAGAGAGATTACATATAGTTGAAGGACTTTTGATAGCACTAAATAACATAGACCAAGTAATAAAAATAATAAAATCATCAGAATCACCATCAGTTGCAAAAACTAAACTAATTCAAAATTTCAAACTAACAGAAACACAAGCAATTGCCATACTCGATATGAAATTACAAAAACTCACTTCAATCGAGGTAAAAGACCTAAAAGAAGAACACAATAAACTTTTATCGTTAATAGATAATCTAAAATCTATACTAGCAAGTGAAACCAAAGTACTGAAAATAATAAAAGATGACCTTAGATACCTTATTGAAAAATACGGAGATGAAAGAAAAACAACAATAGAGTACGGCGAAATTGAAGATGTAGATGAGAAAGATCTATTACAGAAAGAAGATGTAACCATAATTATATCAAAAATTGGAATGATAAAAAGAATTCCTTTATCGGTATACAGATCTCAAAAAGCCGGTGGTAGAGGAGTTACAGCTACATCGACAATGGAAGACGATTCTATAGAACACCTTGTGATAGCAAATACACACGAAGAATTACTTATCTTTACAGACAAAGGTAAAGCGTACTCACTGGATGTTTACAAAATACCAGAATCATCAAAAAATAACAGAGGGACAAATATAAGAATGCTACTAAACATCAAAAACGACGAAACAATAAGAACGTTAGTTGTTTTCGATAAAAATGCCAAAGGATACATCACAATGGTATCAAAAAAAGGTATAGTAAAGAAAGTAGACGTAGAAGAATTCAAAAACATAAGATCAAGCGGAATAATAGCACTTTCAACGGAAGAAGATGATGTGCTTCAAGAAGCTCTATTTACAAACGGAGATGATGATATAATAATACTAACAGCAAAAGGATTGGCTCTAAGAACATCCGAAAAAAACATAAGGCCAATGGGAAGAATCGCTAAAGGAGTTATTGGAATAAAATTAAAAAACAACGATACAGTCATAGGGCTAATAAAGTATAACCTGAGTAAAGAAATTCTAGCAGTAACAGAAAAAGGGTACGCAAAACGTATAAAAATGGAAGAATTCCTACAGAAAGGTAGAGGCGGTATGGGAATAACTTACTTTGGTATAAGCGAAAAAACTGGAAAAGTTGTTAGAGCACTAACGGTATCAAAAGAAAACGATATAGTAATAATAACTTCAAAAGGAATGATTATAAGAATTCCAGCAAACAATGTACCAGTCATGGGAAGACCAGCAAGAGGTATAAAAGCGGTAAACTTAAAAGATGGTGATACCGTTGTAGATGTAGAAGTATTCGAGTAGTTATGAGTTTTATACAAGTAATTGGGGTTTATCAAACTTTCTTTATCAAAAACCCTAACACCTTATCTTCATACATTCCAATCAAAGCACTAGAAAACATAAACATAGAAATTGCACAGAATATAACATTTTCAATAGTTGGTGAAAGTGGATCAGGTAAAACAACCTTAGGTAACATAATACTAGGAAGCTTAAAACCTTCAAAAGGTGATGTACTCTGGAAAGGTAAATCCATATTCTCAAAAGAAGTAAGAAAAGAATACATAAAAAACGTACATACCGTTTCACAAAACCCATTTTCATCTTTAAACCCAAGAATGAACGTAAGATCAATAATTATAGAACCACTAATATTCAGAGATAAGTTAACTAAAAAAGAAATAGAAAATAGGTTACTTTCAGTGATAGAAGAAGTTAAACTAAGTAAGGATATACTGTACAAGTACCCTCATGAACTTAGTGGGGGCGAAAAACAAAGAGTAAGCATAGCAAGAAGTATAATATCAAGACCCTCAATAATAGTCCTCGATGAACCAGTTTCATCGCTAGATGTATCAGTAAGAGCACAAATACTTAACCTACTAAAAGAAATAAAAATAAAACATAACTTAACTTACATATTCATATCGCATGACATTTCAACAACAAGATTTATTTCTGATTACCTAATGATACTGTACAAAGGTATAACAATGGAAATAGGTGAATCTGAAAAGATATTTTCAAACCCAACAAATCCGTACACAAAATTACTTTTATTTTCGGTACCAGGGCAAGAAATAATAAAAGAGTTTCCTAAAGTCCAAAGAAACGAAGAAGGTAAATGCCCATTTTACAGTAGATGCCCAATAGCAAAAGAAATATGCAAAACAGAACCATTACCACCAAAAAAAATATCCGAAAACCACATATCTTACTGCCATAACGTATAGTTAATATCCTAGATTTTTCTTTATAAACTCAACAGCTTTTCTGTATTCCTCAGAATCTTCAATTCTAACAAAAGATTTAAAAAACTCCGGTACTCTCGTAACTTTTTTTGTACTCTTATCTAAAAAAACTAAATCTGAAATACCAATACAAACTAGCTCTCTTAAATCTTCATTCTCAACTACTCTAAAAATCCTATAACCAATACTTAAACTAACTTTTCCGATCCCAAGAAGTACACTTTGAACAACAATATCATCATCGTAATACGAAGGTGAAACAAACTTAGCAGCAGTATAAGATACAGGAAGTAAAAAACCTTTTTCCTCTATTTCCCTATAAGTTAAACCACTTTTTCTTATAAGATCCGTTCTACCAACTTCCATCCAAACGAAATAATTAGCATAGTAAGTTATACCCATTTGATCAGTTTCCGAATACCTAACTTTAAGGCGCGTTTCACTTATCATAAAACCCCCTAAAGTTTTATGAATACAATAGTTATATCATCAACAACCTGCCCAAACTCTATAAAATTTCCTATCTCTTGGTAAACGTTAATGTAAAGCTCGCTAGGTGAAATATTGGTAGATATGTACTTACTAAGCACATTTATAAAACTATCGTAAGAAATAGAATTACCATCTTTACCTGTTATTGAAAAAACCCCATCACTTAGAAGTATTAGAAAATCATTTTCATCAAAATCTACATCGGAAGAGTAAACATCAATTCTATTGAATAACCCTAAAACTGGAGCAGTCGAAGAAAGTAAGAAAAACTGGTTTACCTTTGAGCTCCAGTATATACACTCAGTATGTCCACAACTAACGTAACTAAACTTTTTTTTCGTTTTATCAATAAAAACCATGAACAATGTAGCATACCTACCCGTATCCCTTACTAAATTATTGAAATCAGCATTTAAATTCTTCACAACAAAGTTAAGATCAGAATATTTCTCTAAAACTTCTTTAGATATAAGAGCTTTCATCATAGAAACGATAATACCTGCAGAAACCCCATGCCCAGAAACATCAGTAACGTAAGATACAAACTTAGTTTCTGAAAGTGGTATTATATCAAAAAAATCTCCACCAACCAAAAGAACAGGCTTAAAATACGCATCAAATTCCAAACCTTTAACGGTTTTTTTGTTAGGAAGAAGTTTGTCAATTACTTTTTTACCAATTATTATATCATCAACAACAGTTCTGTAAAGAGTCATAAACTTTTCATTCTCTTCTAAAAGCTTACTCTTAAGAAAAAATTTATAATTCGCTCTTGAATAAAAAACACTAAGCATAATTACTAAAAAAGACAAACCATAGAAATTGTAAGAAAAACCGTAATAAACAAACTTCAAAACGAAAAGAAAAAACAAAACAAATAAACCCACAATGGTTTGTTTCCAACCAAAGTAAACATCCGAATTAATGTAATTTTGATCTTTCTTAATCACACCTAAAACCAAATCATAAAACACCAAAAACACAGAAAAAGCTAGAAGAAAGTAAATAACCTTAGAAAACGTTACATTATCAAAAAAAGGGATCAAATACAATCCTAAAACGGAAAAAATCAAAGTAGCTAAAAAACAAGAAACAACGATAACGTTAGGTAGTACATACTTTTTATTGAAAGCAACACTCATCAATAAAAACATAGAAAAAACTACAGAAATCAAAAGTAAATCGAGAATCTGAATGTAATACTCTTCATTCAAAAAAAAAGAAACAAAGTTAAAAGTTGAAGAGATAAAAATCAAAGCAGTAGTAACACTATACGCTATTTTAAAATTTCTTTTTAGAGAAGAATAAAAGTAATTTAAGGCAATGGAATGGAAAAAAATAAAAAAAACTATACCGTATGTAAAAGGTAAAAGGTACATGTGAAAGACGTTCATTTTGCCGAGGACGGGATTTGAACCCGTACGCCATTTCTGGCATGGGATCCTGAATCCCACGCGTCTACCAAATTCCGCCACCTCGGCATTTACTTATTGTCCTCTTTTTTAGATTCCTTTATCTTACCCAATATTATATCTTTAAGGTTTTTTGAGCTAGCAACAGCTTTTATGTTTGCTTTCTGTATTTCTTCAAAAACCTCTTTTCTGTATATTTTTAAATCTGGTGGAGCAGAAATTCCTATCTTTACAGTATCCCCCTTTATCGACAAAATCTTAATCTCAACATTATCACCTATCATTATGCTTTGTTCCTCTTTTCTTGATAAAACTAGCATCACATACCCCTTATTTCATAATCAGTAGGGTAATCATTCATCTTTGAAACAGCTTGAACACCTTT
>CALFVP010000117.1 GCA_937928175.1 uncultured bacterium
CGTTTTACCTTCTTTGAAGTTATCTGGTAATGTTAGTAGATTTTTTAGGGTACCTAACTATATAGAGCTTTACTATTACGATGGTGTTGCTTTTGGTAATACTAATCTTTCTCCGGAGGAAGGTTGGAACTATGAGTTAAATGTAAGGTACTTTTTTGATGATGAAAAGAAAAGTAGCATTTATTTATCTGGTTTTTGGAGAGATAGTATAAACGTTATTGATTTTGCTGATGATAAAAGTATACCTGGTTTGAGGTATGAAGCAACTAATATAAGGTGGATTAGTGGAGGTGGAATTGAGGTAGGTTTGTTGTTTAATACTAAATTACTTGGTCAGGATGGTAATGTGAATTTGTTTTATGCTTTCTCTAAGTTTGATTCTGGTGTACCTTTAAACTTTACTTTTAGGTATGATAAGTATTTGGAACATCAGGCAAATTTATCTTTGTTACAAAAGTTTGGAGATTTTGAGGTTTATTTGCTTGTAAGTTTTAGGAATAGGTTTGAGGGTAAGGATAGTTACGGTAATCTTTTACCTTATACAACTTACACTCTTGTGAATGGTAGACTGTCTTATGAGATTGTTAGTGGGGGTAAATTGTTTGTTGAAGGGTATAATTTAGGAAATGTTAAGTATGAGGATATAAACAAGGTTGAAATGCCAGGTAGGTGGATTATTGCTGGATTTCAATTTTATCTTATGTAAGGTGTTGAGAGGTTTTTTATTATCGTTTAGACATTGAAAATTGAAAAGTGTTATTTATTTTGAGTAAGATTTTTGTATGAAGTTTAGTGGTAGATTAATTTTTTTTGTGGTTTTAGTTTTTTATTTTGCTTTTAGTGGTTTTTGTGTAATAGAGGAATTTTTGCCAAGTGATCCTATACTTTTTGTTAAGTTTTCTAGTTTTTCAAAGTTTTCTTCTGATATATCTAATTTGGTTAGTTTGATGTTTCCCAAATCTTTCAATGAAGTTTTTAATTCTGTTAAAGTTTTTTTTGTAGATAAGATTGGTGTTGATGTTACAGAAGTTAGTAATTTAGTTGGATTAGGAATTACTTTAAACGAGGAATTTGGGTTTGGGTTTAATGGTAGAGGACAGCCTTTTTTAATTTTGCCAGTTTTTTCAACTAACGTAGATGCTAAGATTGCTAATTTACAGAATACTTTGTATAAACTACAATTTTCAAGTTTTACTTTTCACAAAGGTTACATTGTTGCAGTTGGTAAAGAATTTGAAAAGTCAAAAGTTTCTGTTTCGTTTAAGAGTAATTACAACGTTTTTATATCGGATAAGCTTTTAGATTCCATTGTTCCGTTTAAGGTGCCTAAGGAGTTTTCAAGTTTTTATGCTTTTGTCAATTTTGATGTTATCACATCAAACATGATTAAGTTAACTATTAATCAATCCCCTATAGAATTAAAGGTTACTAATGTTTCCGTAAGGTTTCAAAATGTTCCATACACTTTCCAGAAAGATGCAGTTTCTGTTATTGTTGATGTTTTAATGTCTCCGAGTGATATTATAACTAACGTTCTAAGTTTAGAGAAAGTTGTAGATTTAGGTTTTTATTCTATTCTAACTAACTTTCAAAACTATCTTGGTATTGAATTTTCAAAAGTGTTAAATAGTTTATTAGGACCTTCTACTTTTTTTGTTTATGGTTATAATAATCCTCTTAACAATAAGATAATGTTTGTTTCTTCTGTTTCTGATCAATTGAGTATTACTAGGGATCTTGAGAGTATGGCTAGAAGTGTTGCTACAAGGATTGATGTTTTTAAGTTTAGTATATTTGACAAAGTTTTTTACAGAATACCTATAAAAGAAAACTACAATTTGTATTTAGGGGTAATATTTAATAGGTTTATAGTGTCAACTGACAAGGATATAATGATAGGTTTTATAAAGAATATCGCTAACGATCAGAAAGATTTCGATATTAGTGATAACAAGTTGATAAATGTTTTTATTAACACTCAACAATCTTTAAATAATACTGTTAGGTTTTCATTTTCTGATGTTCATCCGTTTATTAGACAAATTATACCGATTTTGGTTCAAAGTGGAAGAATAAGGATAAATTCAGAAATATCTGGTAAAGAAATGTTAACAAAGCTAACTATTGAATACTAATAATAAAAAGGGCACATAGTAGGTGACTATGTACCCTTAATTTTTTAAAATTAAATTTTTAAATTTTTTAGAACTTTATTATATTGTCGAGGTGTACTACTGTTCTGTAATCAACTTTGTTTCCACTGAAATCTCTGTAGTTATCTTTCCTTTGGTCTACTTTTACATTTAGACAGCTTGTAAAGTTTTTGTTAAATTGGTATTGAATACCACCTAAATAAAAAGATGATTCGTTATCTGAAATATCTATATTTGGGTCATATGTGTAAAATCCGCCTACTAATGATAATTCTTTTATGCCTATTGGTTCTAAGCTGATCATTCCTAATATTCCGAGGTAATTTCCGTTTACACTTGAGATATGTTGTCTTAATGTTGATAATACAGAGTATTCAACT
>CALFVP010000118.1 GCA_937928175.1 uncultured bacterium
AAACGAATATACTTTACTTGTTTGCAGTTAAAACTTTCTTATTGTTTTTTATACCTTCAACTGTAGGAAAAACACCAAAATACCCATCAACAGCAACAACAACAATATCAACATCTTCACTACTACAAATCTCAACAATACCTTCGTAACCTGTCAAAAATTTCAAACCGTTAAATTTATTCACGTACCTAGGCATTTCGTAAACGTAAACATACTTAGGCTTAAATTCATTTACCTGTTCCATAAGTTTATCAATATTTCTTCTTACACCTAGTGCAACAACTGAAAATTCATCTGGGAATAACCTAATTACCTCCAACACTTTATTTCCTATAGACCCTGTTGAACCAAATATTGCTACTCTTTTCATAATTTGATTTTACACTACCATTCAACAAAGGTGCAAAAATCTATAAAATGTTGTTTTTAAAAAACGTATTATATAAAATTACCTACGTGGATGGAGGAGGATATGGAAGTAACAAGCGAGATAATGAACGGCGATATAGTAAAGATAAAAGTGAAAGGTGAATTAAGTATATTCTACATTGATCCGTTTGAAAGCATAGTCCAAAAGAATATCATAGATGGAAAATCAAGGTTTATATTTGATTTATCGGAAGTCACTTACATAGATTCAATGGGAATAGGACTTTTATCAATAGTATCAAACAACGCAAGCCAAAAAGGAGAAAAAGTAGCAGTAATAGTAACACACCCAAAAATAAAGTACACTCTAAACGTATCAAAATTGCATAATATTATTCATATAGTAGAAACAGAAGAAGAAGCTCTAAAATTATTCACAAAGTAACGTTTATGACATTCAAAAAGAAGATATCTTCAACATTCTCAGAACTTAGAGATCTAGAAAGCGATTTTGAAGACTTTTTGAAAATCAATAGAATACCGAGTGATATAGTATACGATCTAAGAATGGCTATACACGAATATATACTAAACGTCATGGAGCATGGCTATCACTGGGTACCAAACAACGAATTAGAATTTGAGACCACTATATCATTAAAGGATAAAACTTGTGAAGTATCAGTAACTATAAAAGACAAAGCACCAAAATTTGAAATATCTAAGGAAAAAATATTTAATTCCGTAAACGATAGAAGTTTTAGAGGTAGAGGACTACTCATGATATTAACATTTGTAGATGATATACAATACGACAAAACATACCAAGAAGGGAATAAAGTAACACTAAAAAAAGTATTCTCATTACCTTCAGATTAGATCAACAAAGTACTTTACAACATCAACCATACTAAAAACTCCTACAATTTCACCTTTATCGTTAACGACTGGAAGCTTTCTCCTGTTCTTAGATAACATTACTTTAAGAGCATCCTTTAAAGACATGTTTTCATTCAGTAATACTTCCTCTTGTCTTTCAACTATTTCCTCTACAGTTATTTCTTTAGCTTTTTCTGGAGCAAATATGTATTTAATTAAATCAGTAGCATAAACAATACCAACAGGTTTATCCTTATCCAAAACAATAACACCACTTATCTTACTTCTTATCATCTTGTCAACTACCTTAGTAAGAGGATCCTTCAAACTAACATGATAAACAGGATAAACCATTAAATCTTTCACCTTCATATCACTCAATCTCATACAATCCCCCACTAAAAATATTAACAAAACAAAACAAAAAATTACAAAATAATTAAACGAAATTTCAAAGAACACAGTAAAAAAGATGAGATTTAATAATCATCTTTGTTAAAATAACTTTCTAACTTTAGGAGAAAAAATATGAACGAAGATATAAAAAAAATTAAGATTGAAAAAATAAAAAAACTTAGCGAAAAAGGAATAAAACCCTATCCCTACAAATTCACAACTGATACCTCAATAAAAGAAATAAGAGAAAAATACGAAATTAGCACAAAAGATATACCAGTAGAAGTAAAAGGAAAAATAAAAAGAGTATCAAATACAGATGAAGGAATAATGATAAGATTAGAAGAAAACGAAAAACAAATTCTATGTTACATACCTTCAGATTTTTCAAGAGAATTTTTAGAAAAGAAGATCGGAGAAGAAATTGTAGTTAAAGGAAATCTAAAAAGAATAAACAACGTACTATCAATACTATATAACCCCAACGTAGAACCAACACCAACAAAATCAATAGAAGAAATAGTAAATTCATTTGATTTAGATCCAAAACACGAAAACGTATCAATAGCAGGTAGAATAATAACAATAAGAGATCAAGGAAAAGCAGTATTTGCTCACATAAAAGATATTGAAAGCAGAATCCAAATATACGTAAAAAAAGATATAGTAGGTGATGAAAATTTTAACTTCTTTAAGGAATTTATAGACGTAGGTGATATAATAGGAGTAAGAGGGAAATTATTTAGGACAAAAACTGGTGAACTAACGATCGAAGTAGAATATTTCGAAATACTATCAAAATGTTTAAACGAACTACCAGAAAAATGGCATGGTATCAAAGACCCAGAAGTTAGGTACAGGCAAAGATACTTAGACCTTATATCAAACCCAGAAACAGCAGAAGTTTTTACAAAAAGAACAAAAATAATAAACAAAATAAGAGAATACTTTACTTCAAAGGGTTTTTATGAAGTAGAAACACCTATACTAAACCAAATAGCCAGTGGAGCATCAGCAAAACCTTTTATAACGTATCACAATACTCTTAACGAAAATCTATACTTAAGAATTGCTCCAGAATTACCTCTCAAAAAGCTAATAGTTGGCGGATTCAACAAAGTATACGAAATTGGTAAAAACTTCAGAAACGAAGGAATTGATATACACCACAACCCAGAGTTTACAATGATGGAATTTTATGTAGCTTACTGGGACTATAACGATTTAATGAAATTCACAGAAGATTTCCTTAGTTGGTTAGTAATTCAAATAAATGGTAATCACAAACTTAAGTTTGGTGAACTTGAAATAGATTTTACACCACCATACAAAAAAATAAAATATTTCGAATACCTATACAACGTAACAGGAAAAACAAAAGAATTCTTTTTAAATGAGGATAACGCAAGAAAGTTTGCAAAAGAAATTGGAATAAAAGAAGAAAATTTAACCCATCCAAAAGTCATAGACAAAATATTTACCTACTTCTCGGAAAAAAAATTCATAAACCCTACATTCGTTATTGATTTTCCTAAAATACTTTCTCCTTTAGCAAAAACCCACAGAAATGATCCTGATTTAGTTGAGAGATTTGAGCTATTCATAGCTGGATTAGAAATATCAAATGCCTACACAGAGTTAAACGACCCAATAGAACAAAGAAAAAGATTCGAAGAGCAACTAAAACAAAGAGAACAAGGGGATGAAGAAGCACAAATGATAGACGAAGATTTCATAACAGCACTTGAATACGGACTACCACCTACAGCAGGACAAGGAATAGGAATAGATAGATTAATTATGATCCTCACAAACTCAACATCCATAAGAGAAGTAATACTATTCCCAACTTTAAAACAAAAACAATGAATGTAGTTATACTTGGTGCATCAGGTAAAATTGGGAAATTTATTTACCAAAAAGTATCCCAAGGTAGACTAATACCCCAAACAAAAAATTTAATACTACAATTTAACAAAAACAGAATAAAAAAATTACCATCCAAAATCAAAACCAAAATGATAAAAATGAACATACTATCAAAGAAAAGTATAAACAAATTCATAAAAAAATTACCAGAGGAAATAAACGTATTAATAAACCTACTATCAACGTTTGAAGAAACCCCTTTCCAAACAGACAACAAAAAAATAGAAAAAACAATTATATCAAACTTCCTAAATCAAGCAATACTTTTAAAGGAAATATTACCAAAAGTAGAAAATGGAATAATATTCCAATTCCTAGACGTATGTGTAAACACTCCTTACACCAAAAATTACTTTTGGTACTCAGTATCAAAAAACGCTTTGTTTTCATTTTTTAAACACTTCGAAGAATACAAAAAAAACAATAACCTCCCCTACAAAATAGTATACATTCTACCAAAAAACATCAAAAATAATGGCTACAAAGAAATAGAAAATATCATATCTACATGCACCAATAAAAAAAATAATTTCGTAGAATATTACACCATATAGAATATCTACCTACAGAATGGATATCCTTTAAACTAGGAATAGGAGGATTCTTTTCAGGAAATACCACCTACTTACTAACAACTGGAAAATAATAAATACATCGTCTCCAAAATTTTACATACCTATAGATGTAATACTGATAAACTTAAAACCTTATATACACTTTGGTATAGGAATAAACATTTAAATTTCCTTAAAGTAAACTCTATAGATTTTGTAGACTCTACCGCCCATTTTTTTTATTCCTTCGTTAATAAGGGTATTGTCTTCTAGAGTCCAAGAAAGTTCCGCATACTTATACCCGCGTTTAATATTGTTTTGATAAGTTTTAATATACAAAACTAAGTCTAAACCAAGTTTTCTATAGTTTTTCTTTACACCTGCTAGCAATAATCTACCGCTTTGAAATTTATTTCTGGGCTTAATATACAATCTGTAAGCTAAAGATAGCAACTGTTGTACATTAAGTAACGTAATATTAGAAGTCCTATACTTTATAAGTACTTCATTTAGGTTATGCACTACCACAGAAAAAGCAACAGTTTCACCTTTATCATTATCGATCATTACAACGAGATCCGGGTAAACTATACTTGCTAAAAATTCAGCAGTATCCTTTTTTTCTTCTTCGGTAAGTGGTATAAACATGTAATTTTCAGACCAGCTCTCATGGTATACATTAACTATTCTTTCAATATCTTCTTTAATATTCTTCAAGTTAACACACCTAACTTTAAAATTTCCTCTATTTAAAACTTTTTCCATAACTCTAACTAACCTTTCATCGATAGGTAAGGTAGGGTCATAGTACCAAGCGTAAAGATCTTTGGCTTTTCTAAAACCGTAGTTCTCAATAAGTTTTTTATAATACTCAGGATTATGAGGCATCATAAAAAAAGGTGGAGTATCAAACCCTTCAACAAGCAATCCCCATTCATCGTTAGTAGAATAGTTTGCAGGTCCATACATGGTATTAAGATTCTTACTTCTTAACCATTCGGATGCTTTATCAAAAAGAGCATTTGCCACCTCTTGATCATCTATACACTCAAAAAATCCAAAAAAACCATCGTTTTTTCCATACCTTTGGTTATGAATATTATTTTTTATAGCTGCTATCCTACCAGCAAGCTTACCATCTTTATAAGCAACAAAAAATTCAGCTTCATTGTACCTAAGAAAAGATGACTTTCTTCTATTAAGTTTACTTTTTATATCCATAATCAGCGGAGGAACCCAATTAGGATCACTACCCTGGGCTATAAAAGAAACTTTTATAAATTCATTAACATTATTACATACCTTAACACTAACCATAAAAACCCCCAAACATTAATATTTTAAGTCAGATATATACCAAAAAAACAATTTACATACACAGTATGTATACAAAATTCTAAACACTTTCCAAACTTGTAAAAGATAACTATCTATAGGTATAATTTAATGGAAAGTATGAAAAAATCCTTAACACTAACATTAATTATAACTCTCTTTAACTTAAGTAGCTTAGCAGTAGCACAAAATAAGATACTAGATAAAGTAATAGCAGTTGTTGGAAATTCAGAAGTAATAACCTTACTAGAGTTTGAAAAAAGAAAATCATTCTTCATGAGCAAACTCTCAACAACAAACACGGAACAAATAATATCAATAGAAAAAGAAATTTTAGAAAAATTAATACTAGAAAAAATAACATTGATAGTAGGAAAAGAAAAAAACATAACTATACCCGAAGATGAAAAACTAATCTCAAGCATACAAGATGAAAAAATAAAA
>CALFVP010000119.1 GCA_937928175.1 uncultured bacterium
CGTACCTAAATTTGTATACACTCTCGTTAAAAACGTTGCTCGATGGTTTTGCAAAGTATACAAGTTCAAATATACAGTGGTTTAAGGTTTCAGATTGTAATACTTTTTCCCTTGTTATCTTAGTCTCTTCGAATACTACTATTTCTCCGGGTAATACTTCCTCGTATTCAAACACATCTATGCTTCTTAAAGCTGTATCTTCAGATGCGATAAACCACGTTTTGTCTTTTTTACCAAAAACCAAAGGTCTAAAACCGTATTTATCTCTAAGTGCTATTACTTTGTTTTCAAACAAAACTACTATTGAAAAAGCTCCTTCAAATGTTTTTATAGTGTTCTCTAAAGAAAGAATTATATCTAGAGTTTTATTGTATTCTTTGACTATGTAGTGTAGTATTACTTCGCTATCCGTTGTTGTTGAAAAAGAATGTCCTTTTTTCATTAAACTGTTTCTTATACTTAGTGCGTTTACAACGTTACCGTTATGTGCTAAAGCAATTGTTTTACCATCTATGGTTTTTGATATAAGTGGTTGTAGGTTTGATATTTCATCTGATCCTGTTGTTGAGTATCTTATGTGTCCTATTATACTTGTTGCTCCGTTTATTTTTTGTATCTCATTCAGAGAAAATAAATCTTTTACTAGACCTTTAACTATTATTCTGTCAAAGTTATCGTTTTTGAAGAATGCTATTCCTGTTCCTTCTTGTCCTCTGTGTTGAAGTGAATTCATAAGTGTAAACGTTAGGTTTACAGTATCATCCGTTTTACCTTGAATACCAATAATACCGCATTTTTCCTTTATCATGTATTTATTATAATAAATTTTTTAAAAAATTGACAAAGATTGAAACGTAAAACGTTTTTGGAATACTTTAGGTAGTTTGTTTAAGGTGTTAAAAGGTTTTTTCTGTGTTTACCTTAGAAAATTTAATAACGATAGGCCCATAAGTTTTGCTCCTACTTGTAATCCTGCTTGGTGTGTAAGTTCTAGAAGTTTTAGTTCTGTTACTGTTTGTGGTATATCGGTTGCTTGTGTTTTGGCTAAGATATCCTTTAAGTATACAATATCTGTGTTTAACCTTAGATTTACGATTTTTAGTCTTTCTGTTCTTGCTCCGACTTCTGCTCTATACCTTAAAAAGTTGTCTATTCCGTTATCAATTAGAAACAGATCTTCTCCTCCTAGGTTCTGTTGTCTTCCTGCTAGCATGTCATCTCTTATTTTTATTAGCACATCAAACAGTGACATTACGTATACTTTTGCTTCTGGGTTATAGTTTAACGGTGATGGTACTCCTTTTCTTATTATACCCAATCTTTCCATTACATCTCCATCACCTACGTCTTCTATAGTTATGTTATGAGGTATTGTACTTTCAAGTACTAGAAAATTGTTTCCTGTTGAGTTATCAATATAGGCTTTTACAGGTATTTTTAGGTTGTTTATCTTTTCGACTATCGTTTCTAGGTTATCACCTTTTGATACTTTAACTTCTATTCCATCTATCTTGAATGATGTATCTCTATCTGCTACGAAACCTGTTCCTGGAGTTGAAGATCTTATTATCATGTTTTCTGAAGCGAAAAGTCTATTACCGTTTAGGTTTATTTGTACAGTATCCCAGGTATCAATTTGTCTTTGTATTGTTCCATCATCCCCCATGTACACAACTTTCTTTACAACTTCGTGGTCAGTTTCTTCAGATAATCCGTATTCCACCCTAAATGGTAAATCAGTTTTGTATCCACCGTATAAGGAAGATTGTTTATAGTAAGAATTTGCTATATTTATAAGCTCTCTTATTAGTTGGTCTACTTCTATTGCCATTTTTTGAGTATCATTTTTAGTGTATACCCCGTTTGCAGCTTGTACCGTTATTTCTCTTATTCTTTGTAGTATATCAGTTGCACTCTGTAGATTCGAATCCATTAGGTTAAGTTTTGCTTCTCCTTCTTCTATGTTTCTTATAAAAGTTTCTATTTCTTTCAATCTACTTTGGAATTGCATTGACATTGTTGTACCAACAGGATCATCTTCAGGAATTCTTATTTTTATCATACTAGTTAAATCGGTTTGTCTCTTGTTCATTTCTACCATCCTATCCTTGAGGTAGAATAAAAACTCGTTTGATATTGAATTTTGTGTTACTCTGCCAATCATGAAAACCTCCTTGTTTTCAAAAACCTAAAGATAAATTCGGATTATTTTTAGTATTTTAAATTTTTGTTAAGTTTGGGTTTTTACCTCTTCACTGAAGGGGTAGCCTTATTATAAGGTCTGTTCTTTCTGCTAAATCTAGATTGTGTGTTGCCATTATACACGTTTTACCTAGATTTTTTACAAGATCATAGAATAGTGAAAATACTGTTTCTGAGTTTTTTGGGTCCAGGTTTCCTGTAGGTTCATCTGCTATTATAAAGGTAGGATCGTTTATTAGTGCTCTTGCTATACTTACTCTTTGCTTTTCACCACTCGATAGTTCATCTATGTTCCTGTTTATCTTATCTTCTAGCTTTAAGAAAGATAGCAATTCTTTTGCCCTTTTTGTAAACGTTTCTTTTGAGAAGTCTTTCCTTAGCATTGCTGGTATTAGCACGTTTTCTAATACGTTAAACCCTCTAAGTAAAAAATGATTTTGAAATACGTATCCAACTTTTAAGTTTCTAAATTCAGACAAACTTTCTTCATCAGCTTTTGCTATGTTTTCTCCTTCTATTATTATATCTCCTTCACTTACACTGTCTATTCCTCCTATAAGGTTTAAAAGTGTTGTTTTACCCGATCCACTTTCTCCTATGATTGATACAAATTTACCTTTTTCTATTGAGAGATTTATCTTTTCGAAAACTACTATTTTGTTACCGTTATTTTCTGTGTACCATTTAGAAACATCCTTAAGAATTATAAGCATGTGTTTATTCTATAGGTTTTTATACGTTTATTACTACTTTAAGTTTTTGTATTTGCAAGTTTGTTGATTTTATTTTTATAATTTTTTTAGCCAAGCGGGAATAGCTCAGTTGGTAGAGCGCTTCCTTGCCAAGGAAGAGGTCGCGGGTTCAAGTCCCGTTTCCCGCTCATCCGTGATGTCAGAGTTAGGTAGATTACTCATTTTTATAGGTGTTCTTATTGCTGCTATCGGTTTAGTCATTCTAGTTTTGCCTAAATTAAACTTTAAAGGATTACCCGGAGATATATACATCCAGAAAGATAACTTTGTCTTCTTCTTTCCTATTGTAACTAGTATCGTTCTGAGTATAGTTTTAAGTATTGTTATTTCTTTGATAATGTCTATCTTTAGAAGGTAGTTCTACTTTAGAAATTCCTTTTCCTTTGAAAACTCTTCTGATAGTATTATCTCTTTTTTTTCTATTGATACTTTTTTTACATACCTTTCAGAAAAAGGTATTATAAAATTTGAAAATTCTAAAAAAAACATTTTTCCGTTTGTTAGTACTTTTTCTATTCTACCTATCTTTTCACCAGAATATTCAAATACGTAGCATTCTTCTAAGTCCACTACGTAGTATTCTCCGTCTTTCGTTTTTGGTAAATTTTGATAAAGGGTAAAAATTTCCTTCCCGTTTATGTATTGAATCAAGTTTGGGTTTATGTTTTCTATAGAGTATATAAGGTATTGGGGAGTTTTAAATTGAAATGTTAATTGAATCTTTTTAAAGTTTGTCAGCGTTTTTATGTAAAAATCGTTTATTTTTATAAAATCTTTGTAGTCATCTAGGTAAGGTTTTATCTTTACTTGGTTTTCTGTTTTGAATCTGTTGAGTATTTTCCCTATTTCTACGTATCTATCTTCCATACATTATAATTTTCAAAATTTCTTACAGTAAATTACAAAAATTTTTTATTGAATTTGTTTTATTAGTTTCTTGAAATTTTTTTCTTAGTTTTTCATAATTTTCTTATGAAGTTTATTATTTTAGTGAGTTTGTTTTTAGTTTTTACTGCATTTAATTTATTGGGATTTTTGTTTGAGTTTAGTGATGTTGACATTTCCTACGTTTCAAACGTTATTGCGGATTTTTATAAAAACGTAAGATTTGGTGATCTAAGGGTTAGTTCTTCTTACATTGATTCTTTTGTTAACGATTACTTTGGCGTTAGAAACTTTTCGAGTTTTTTTATTCTTTCGAATAATGGTTTTTACTTCAAGTTAGTTTCAGAGAGTACTAACATTTTTTTGAAGAGATTACCTATTCCGGTTCTTGAGGGAATTGAAGTTTTGTTTTTGCTTGGAACCAAAGAGTATTTGTCTAATTTCAAGAGATTTGGAGTTTACGATTACGGTAATACCAAAGTTTTGAAGCTAGAGTACAGTGTTAATTCTTTTGTGCTTTTGTACATTTCTCAAGGTACAATTCTTAGAGTTGATTACTGGATTAGGGAAGGACAAAACGAAGTTATGGTATGGTCTTACCTGTGTGCTTACTCTGATAAAAAGCATAACGGTAAAACATTTTTAAGTAGTATACTTTTTAATATCCAATCTAAAGAATTTTATAAGTTTGATTTTGATATTCAGAAGTAGTTGTTTTTTACTTCACTTATTGTGGTATTTATAAACTCTTCTGATAGTAGTATTTCGATGGTTGATAGATCTATGTAGTTTCCTCTAACGTTTTTTATTTTTTTTATTGTTTCGTAATTTTTAGCGTATTGAGAATTGTATAAAATTATCGTTTTGGGCAGTTTTAGGGAAGTTGGGTCTTTTAGTAACTTTAGCCATAGTTCGTTTATTTCCAAATAGTAGTTTAAAGGTTCTACTACTGAAAACGTGTAAAATGGGGAGTATTGTATTTTTTCTATAAATTCTTGTAATTTGGTGGTATTTTCCATTTTTATGTTTAAGTTTCTGTTAATGTGTTCTAGGAATACTTGTAAGTTCGATTTTTGTCCGAATTTATTTTTGAAAGGTGTTGGTTTGTTTGGTATGAGGAATGCTAAGTTTAGTAATACTGATATTTGTACGTTTTGTTTGAAGCTTTCAAAATCGTATTTCCCTTCAGATATAAGTTTTTTGTAGAGTTTTATATTCGATTCGATTTCTTTTTGAGTGTTTTTACCATTTAGAGATGGGTTTACTGAAATTATTTTCGATATTTTGGAATTGGTTAATTGGAGTATTATGTCAAATCCATCTCCCCATGTTAATACTACTTGTGGTTTTCCAATGATATCTATTGCTTTTTGTAGTGATAGGCATACGTTTTTTAGAGATATATCTTTTATTCTTTCGTAGTAAACTTCGTATTTGTAGAAAGGAAAACTGTAAGTTTCATTTACGAATACCCATACTTCTATGTTAAATTCTCTTAGTTTTTCTATGGTTTGTTTTATCCAAGATGGTCCTAGTGACATTGATGGTACTATCATTACTGAACCTTCAGGGTAAAGCACTGGAAAATGGTATAGTTTAGCGTATAATCCTTTTACGTTACTTTTTATGTAGTACACTTTATAACTGAGGTTTGACTTTTCGTATAAGTTATCAATTATTTCTCTGAACTGTCCTAACGTTGTATGATTGAAAATGATGTACCTTGATAATTTATTGGGTTTTATTTTTTCTATTGGTTCATCGTCAACAACGAAAGATATATTGTAAGTTTTTGATACTAGATTGTACGCTTTTTTGTCTGCTATTCCGAAGGGGTATGCAAACGAAAAGATATTATTCTTTAACTTCTTTTCTATGTACTCTTTTGAATGTATTATTTCTCTGTTTAACTCTTCGTCTGATATTCCTTTTAGAAATTTATGAGAATAGCTATGTGAACCTATAATAAAACCTTCTTCGTTAAGTTTTTTGAGTTCTTCCCAGGAGAAAAAACTTTTGTTTCCTATTACTGTTGGGTATATAAAAAGAGTTGGGTTTACTACCTCTTTTTTAAGAAACTCCAGAGTTTTTTTTGGTATTCTCCATCCATCATCAAACGTTATTGAAATGGTTTTTTCTTCTTTTGTTTGTGAGTTTGTAAAGTAGTCTATTCCGACAATTTTTATACCTAGTTGTTTTATTAGTTTTATTTGTTCTTCTAGCATTTCTGGAATTATTGAGTATATATCGTCTATTGAGTATCCTACCTTATGGTAGCATAGTACTATGCTTTTACTGAAAGTGTTTGGGGGGTAGGAAAAGATAATTATTGATACTAAAGTTATTATGAGTCTTGTGGTTTTTTTCACATTTTACGTATTTTAGTATTTTGGGGTATCTTTTTTCAAAGATTTAAATGATTTGACATTGTTGAGTAATTTTGTAATTTTAATTGTGGGATATTTTAAACTATTATTGAAAGTTGTTGCTAGGAGGTTGGAGTGAAGTTTTTTGGTAATAAGAACAGTAAACCTGATCCGAATGATAATAGGTCTAGTTTTTGGACGGTTATTATACTACTTGTTTTTGGTGTTATGCTGTTTTATTTATTTTCTTCTGTAGGAAATGTAAAGTTTACTCCGGAAGTTAGTTATACTGAGTTTATTAAGATGGTTAGTAACAAACAGGTTATCAAGGTTACAGTAGAGAATGGTAGGATTGTTTATGGGGAGGCACTTTCAAAGGAGAAAGGAACGATATTTTCTTTTAAGGTTCTTTTACCTAGTATTGCTGATACTAATCTTTTAGATTTTCTTGTAGCTAACGGTGTTGAGGTTTACTCTAAGGATACTACTGGGGTGAATGATTTTATAAATATACTTTTATTTGTTGGTATACTTATAGGTGGACTTTTACTTATAAGTTGGTTTTTTGGTAAACAAGTTGGTGGTGGTCCTGATAACACTAAGATATTCAATTTTACCAAAAGTAGAGCTCGGGTTTATAAAGATCCTCCTAAGAAGGTTACGTTTAACGATGTTGCTGGTATCGATGAAGTTAAAGAAGAGGTTATGGAAATAGTTGATTTTCTTAAGGATCCTAAAAAGTACATAAAAATAGGTGCTAGAATACCTAAGGGTATACTTTTTGTTGGACCGCCTGGTACTGGTAAAACTCTTTTAGCTAAAGCTATTGCTGGTGAAGCTGGAGTTCCGTTTTTGAGTATGAGTGGATCTGAATTTGTTGAGATGTTTGTAGGTGTTGGTGCAAGTAGAGTTAGGGATTTGTTTGATCAAGCTAGAAAAAATGCTCCATGTATGGTATTTATAGATGAAATAGATGCTGTTGGTAGGTTTAGAGGTGCTGGGCTTGGTGGAGGACACGATGAAAGAGAGCAAACCTTAAACCAGCTTTTGGCTGAAATGGACGGTTTTGATTCACAAGAAGGTATAATAGTTATTGCTGCTACAAATAGACCTGACATACTTGATCCAGCTTTACTAAGACCCGGTAGATTTGACAGACAGATTATTGTTGATGTACCTGATATCAAGGCTAGGGAAGAGATATTAAAGGTGCATATAAGGAAAGTTAAGGTAGATGATGATATAGATATTCCTGTTATTGCTAAGGGTACACCTGGGTTTACTGGAGCAGATTTGGAAAACCTTGTTAATGAGGCTGCTCTTATTGCAGCTAGAGAAAATTGCGAAAAAGTAGCAATGAGACATTTCGAAAAAGCTAGAGATAAAGTTCTTATAGGACCTGAAAAGAAAGTGTACGTTATAACACCTGAAGAAAAAATGATAACTGCTTTTCATGAATCTGGACATGCTCTAGTTTCACATTTGCTACCGTTTTCTGATCCAGTGTATAAAGTTTCTATAATACCTAGAGGAAGAGCACTAGGTGTTACTCAACAGTTACCTATAAACGATAGAAAACTTTACAATAAAAAAGTACTATACCAAATGATAATGGGAATTTTAGGTGGTAGAGCTGCTGAAGAAGTGATTTTTGGTCCAGAATTTATTTCAAACGGTGCACAAAACGATATCGAAAAAGCAACAAAAATAGCTAGAGCTATGGTTTGCGAATGGGGAATGAGTGAACTTCTTGGACCTATACAGTACGGAGAAAAGGAAGGACCAGTGTTCTTAGGAAAAGATATCGTTGTTAAGAAAACTTACAGTGATAGAATAGCAGAAGTAATAGATAGTGAAATAAAATCAATAGTCAATTATTGCTATTCTGAAGCTTTAAAGTTAATTAATGAAAACATTGATAAACTGAAATTACTGGCAAAGGAACTAATCGAAAAGGAAACTTTGTCTTCGCAGGATATTGAAAACATACTCGGGAAAAAACCAGAAAAGGATGATTCTTTCTTGAAAGTAATGAATGAAATTAAACCATCTCTAAGTGCAAATTAAGTGTATGCTAGCATCTTTAACCCTTTAAGTATTAATTCTTTGTCTATTACTTTATTTTTTGCATCCAGTATTTTAAATACATTGTCAGAGAGTCCACCTGTAAACACTATTTGAAATTCCTCAATCTTGGTTTCCTTAATGATTTCTCTTATAATTCCTTCAATACCTTTTGATAATCCAATAATTATACCACTTCTTAGACATTC
>CALFVP010000120.1 GCA_937928175.1 uncultured bacterium
CAACAAAAGAAAAACCTGTATTTAAACCAATTAAAATATTATCCATTAAATTCCCTCACCCAATTAACAAAAGTTGGCATAAGAGACTTTGCTTTTAGCATACTACAAAACTCTTCAACAGTTCTTTCATCCGATATTTCAAATTGAGAAGAATTTACATTTTCGGAGTATCCTCCTACTGCTGTAGAAGATCCAGCTGACATTCTAGTTGGTCCTAATAAAACAATATTATCTCTAAATTCAGGAGATTCCCTAGTAGAAATATTTATAGCAACTCTATTTAAAAATAATCTACTAACCGTAATAAACTGAACCATATCAATATCACTTACCTCATAAACTTTAAAACTAAAATTACTACTACCATGAATAGGTCTAATTCTAGGAAACGATATTCCAACTTCAAGACCAGGGTAAGTATCAAATAAATACTGAGCATGCTTTAGTGCAAAAAATACCTCTCTCCTAACTGGAGCTAAACCTAACAAAGCACCAATATTTATTTCTCTAAAACCAGCTCTTCCACCTCTATCAGGTGTTTCCAACCTATAAAGGTAGTTTTTTTTAGGTCCAAAAACGTGAAGTTTATCGTAAATATCTTTATCGTAAACTTCCTGATAAACAGTTAAACCCTCTGCACCGTTTTCTATAACTTTCCTGTAATCTTCTTCATCCATGGGGTATATTTCTATAGAAACCTCATCAAAATACTCCTTAAGAATCCTAACAACGTTAACTATGTAATCAACTCCAACCAACTTTGATTCACCAGTAAGTAGTAACACATGTCTTATTCCTTTATCAGCAAGTATTTTTGCCTCCTTACTAACTTCATCGTAACTAAGAGTTCTCCTTTTAAACTTCTCAAAAACACTAAAACCACAATACAAACAAGCGTTAACACAATGGTCAGAAACGTACAAAGGAGCATAAATAAAAATAACGTTACCAAAAAACTGCCTTGTTATACGGTAAGATTTCTTAGCTAAATACTCTATATAACTTTGAGCTTTTGGAGATAAAAGAGCAATCAAATCACCATCATCAAGATAATCTTTAAAAATAGCTCTTTCTATATCTTCATAAGATACTTCATCAAATAGTCTGTCAAAATCCCATTGATAATACTTATCCAAAATATCAGCAAAAGACTTTCTACTTATTACAATCATAGTAAAAATATAAAAAAATTTTAACTTATTAATCAAAATTAAATACTATCTTGTTTTTGGAAAAGATACCTTTTTATCTTTCTGGTTGAAGTTTTAGGCAACTCTTCTGTTAGTATTTTGTATCCTTTTATTTTTTTGTAATCAGGTAACTGAGAATTAACTTCCCTTACAACGTTATCTATTATTTTTTCAATTTCAGAATAATCGACTTTATGTATTGGTGTTTCTTTCTCAAATTCAATATAACTAAAATCAGGAACTATGAAAGCGAAAACTTCTTCACCTATAGCTTCATCTTTGCTTATCTTTTTACCAATCACAAGGCTTTCCAGAATGTAAGGAGATTCGTTAAGCTTTTCTTCTATTTCCTCAGGATAAACGTTTTTACCTCCATGTGTAACTATAACATTTTTTATCCTTCCAGTTATATAAACGTAACCTTCATCATCAATATACCCCAAATCACCCGTTTTTAAATAACCGTTAACGAGTGTTTCATTTGTAGCTTCTTGGTTTTTATAGTACCCTTTCATAACATTTGGTCCTTTTATCAGTATTTCTCCTATTCCTTCACTATTAGGAGAATCTATAATAACTTCAACACCTGGTATAGGTTTACCAACAGATTTATTTTTAGGTTTGTTAATAGGGTTAAGAGTAGCAACAGGAGCACACTCTGTAAGTCCATAACCTTGTAAAATCTTAAACCCTAAAAGTTCCATTAAGTTAGCAACTCTTTCAGGAAGAGGTGCTGCACCTGAAATAAAAAGCTCAATACTAGACAAATTTGCCTTCTTTCTTACAATAGAAAGAAGAGCTTTACTTATACCGTTACTACCTGTAATTTTTTTAGAAACCAGAGATAACCCAAAAAGCATCTTAACAAAACCTTTTAAAACTAAACTTGACCTTTCAATATTTCTCAATATGCTATCAGTTATCTTCTCAAGAAATAAAGGAACAACCAACATCTTATTTATCTTTTGTCTGGAAATTATCGTTAAAACTACTTTAGGACTTAGAGAAGGAGAATACACTATACTACACCCACCATGTAAAGCTGTATACAAACCTGCTGTAGACTCATAAGTATGATTTAACGGTAGTATTGAAAGGAGTCTATCATTAGGACTTAAATTAACCAAAGGTGGTAAAACACTAACTTCAAACATTATATTCCTATGCGTAAGCATAACACCTTTAGATAAACCAGTTGTACCAGAAGTATAGACTATCTCAAATAAATCATCACCCAATACTTCGTTATAATCCTTAATTACATTTCCTTCATAATTTTCAACTATCTTCCTAAGAGAAATCTGTTTCTTACTTTCGGGACTACCATCTATAACAACTACTTTATAGTTACTAAAATCTACATCCTCCTCCAAAGTTTTAAGCATCTTTTGAGAAATAAACACAACTTTACTTTCAGAATGTTTTAAAATCATATCTATTTCATTTGAAGACATTCTAACATCCATTGGTACCAAAACAAAACCATTGTACACTATCCCTAAAGCACACAATCCCCATTCCGCCCTATTTTCAGATATCAAAGCAACTTTATCACCTTTTTTTAGTTTTACTACCTTCGTCAAATAGTAGCTTATAGCATTAGCATACCTACGTATATCAGAATAAGTATACCAAATATACTCATCCAGATTCTCTTCAGAAACCGGCATACCTAAGGCTTTTTTATCACGGTACTTATCAGATATGTAGTTAACAAACTCTCTTGCATTGATAAACTTAGCATCAACCTCAACAGAACTAATACCCATAATTAACCCCCGTAAATAATAAGAAATTGTAAAAACAACTAATTTAACTATCAAGTGTTAATGAAAACTTTCTCTCTAAAACTTCACCTAAAATATTGTAACAAAAATCCTTTACCTAAAAAGAAGAACAAAAAAAGTTTCTGTAAAAAAACAAGTATAAAACAAAATAAGATACAATATACCCTAAAAATAGAAAAAACAAAAAAGGAATTTCTTTCTCTTTTCTAATTATACCCCACATTATACCAAAAATAGAAGATAAAACCAAAGAAAAATTAAAAACATAAAAACTGTTAATAAGAGAAAAACCTAAAAGGACCTTAACATCACCACCTCCAAACATATCGAAAAGTCTCATTTTTCTAAACTTTGAGTAAACGAACAAAACCAAGAATATTAAGAAAAGCTCAATAACATTTACAAAAACAAACAAATTTTTAAAAACAAACAGACTAACAAAACCGACCAAAACGTAAGGTAAAGAAATATAATTCGGAGCAACCCTAAACTTTAAATCGTAAATAGATAAAATACCTAGAAAAAAAACATTTACAATGAAACAAAATAAACCTTCCATATTTCCTATATTTTATATTCTCAAAATCTCTATAAGTTATTTAATTTTTTGAAGGTAAAGGTAAATAAAATATAGAATACATAGTTATGAACATAGACAAGATAACGTCATTTACGGTAATGGACATTTTAGAAAAAGCAAAAGAAATGGAAAAGCAAGGAATAGATGTAATACATCTCGAAATAGGAGAACCAGATTTACCAGTTCCAACCAATGCTATAGAAAAACTAAAAGAATACCTATCGATCTACAGAATTGGCTACTCACATAGCTTAGGAATCCAGGAATTAAGAGAAAGCATCTCTAAATATTACTTTGAAGAGTATAAAGTAGAAGTACCTACATCGAACATAATAATAACTCCTGGAAGCTCTACAGGTATATACCTAATAATCTCAATACTTTTGGAAGAAGGAGGAGAGTTTATAACTTTAGATCCATCCTATCCTTGTTATCCAAACTTCATACTACATTCCAACGGAAAGGTTATAAGAATAAACGTATTCAAAGAAAACAATTTCAACCCAGAAATAAAAGAGGTAAAATCATCTATTACGAAAAACACAAAAGGTATAATTTTTGCTTCACCTTCAAATCCAACAGGAACACTAATAAAGAAAGAAATAATAGAAGAATTACTTAACATGGAAATACCAATAATTGTAGATGAGATATACCAGGGAATAGTATTTTCAAAATTTAAGTATGAAAGTAGCACTGTAAAATATTTCAAAAAAGATGGTAACTTAATAATCTCAAACGGTTTTTCGAAGTATTTTGCTATGTCTGGTTGGAGAATAGGATGGATTTTATTACCAGACAGGTTCATAAAAAACTTCCAAAAACTATTACAAAACATAGTAATATCTACATCTTTACCATCTCAGATACTAGCAAATATATGTATAAACTACTTCAGAAATGATTTTGAAAGTTATGTGAAAATATACGAAGAAAGACTTAATTTAGCAAAAGATTACCTTAACAAATTTGGTTTTTCGTTAGGATACGAAATAGAAGGTGGGTTTTATATATTCCTAGACTTATCAAACTATACAAATAACTCTTACGAAGTTTGCAAAAAACTCCTGGAAGAATACGCAGTTGCAATAACTCCAGGAACAGACTTTGGTAAAAACAAAACAAATAAATTTGTAAGAATATCCCTAACAAACAGAAAAGAAAACATACTCTTAGGACTAGAAAGACTCATAAATATGATATACTCATATCATCCAAACCCAAGACCTATATAGAACCTTTACACAATTTGACTAATTACCAAATATTCTATAAAATTTTACCATGGAGCTAGTAGAGGAAAAAGAAAAAATAAAAGAAGAAATAATAGAACTTAAAAACGAAAAGAATGCCATAATATTAGCACACAATTACCAAATTGGTGAAGTACAAGACATAGCAGACTTTGTAGGAGACTCTTTAGGTTTATCAATTAAAGCAAAAGAAACAAAAGCAGATATAATTGTTTTTTGTGGTGTACACTTTATGGCAGAGACTGCATACATTCTAAACCCAGACAAAAAAGTTTTGTTACCAGACTTAGAAGCAGGATGTTCGTTAGCAGACAGTATAACAGTCGAAGAGCTAAAAGAATGGAAAAGAAAATACCCAAACGCTGTAGTTGTATCTTACGTAAACACAAAAGCAGAAATAAAAGCAGAAAGTGATTACTGTTGTACTTCATCAAACGCAGTAAAAGTTATCCAATCAATACCAGAAGATAAAGAAATCCTTTTTTTACCTGATATGTTTCTAGGAAGTTATATAGCAAGAGTTACAAAAAGGAAAATACACGTATGGGCTGGAGAATGTCACGTTCATGCAAATATAAGACCAAAAGATATAGAAAACGTGAGAAATTCCTACCCAAATGCGGATTTTATCGTACATCCAGAGTGTGGATGTACAACTAGCTGTTTCTACTACGCAGAAACAAACGACATAAATAAAAAAAATACCTACTTTCTATCAACCGAAGGAATGATAAATTTCGTAAAAAATTCACCTAAAAACGAATTTGTAATAGCAACAGAGATAGGAGTATTACATAGAATGAATAAAATCAAACCTGAAGCTAGATATTACCCTGTAAGCGAAAATTTAATATGTGAGTACATGAAAAAGATAACTCTTGAAAAAGTACTAAACTCCCTTAAGTATGAAAAGTACATAATAACAGTACCAGAAGAAATAAGAAAAAGAGCACTCATACCAATAGAAAGAATGCTAAGTATAAAATAACGTTTTTTGATAAAACCATACCAAAAAATTTATAATTCACAAAAAATCTGAGGTAAATTAATGAATTCAATTTCAAGAATAGACAAGCTTTTGATTTCTACGGCAGGTAACCCCTTCATAACATCAAAAGTTGAGGATCTATACTATTTTTCTGGATTTACAGGAGACTTCGGATTTATGATCGTATCCCAAGCTAAATCACACCTTATAACAACAAAAATGTTTGAAGAACAAGCAAAAAACGAAGTAGATCAATCGTTATTCAACATACATATAACAAGTAAAGAAGATGTATTCTCAAAAATAGTCGAAATACTTTTGGAAAACGAATACGGTGAAATATTCATATCTTCAACGGATACCAGACTAAGTAACTTTATATCAGTAATAGAAGCTGCAAAAAACAAAAGACTACTAGGACTTAATAAAAAAATACTCTCATTGAGAGATGACCATTTTTCAGTAGGAAACATTAAAGTTTTCTTCAAAGAGTACTTAACACAAAAAATAAGAATGATAAAGGAAAAAGAAGAAATAGAAAAAATAAAATCAAATCAACTTCTTGCCGATGAAGGTTTTTTATACCTACTTAAGTTAATAAAACCGGGAATAAGTGAGATACAACTTTCAGCAGAACTAGAGTACTACTTAAAGTTAAAGGGAGCAGAAGGAATGTCATTTCCAACCATAATAGCTTCAGGTAAAAACTCATCTTTACCACACGCTAAAACATCCTTAAAAGTAATATCCAAAGATGAACCTTTAGTAATAGACTTTGGAATAAAAAAAGACCATTACTGCACAGACACAACAAGAACAGTTTTTATTGGAAAACCCCCTCAAAAATTCATAGATACATACAACATAGTACTAGAAGCCTTAAACGAAGGAATAAGCTTTGTTAAAGAAGGTATAAAATCAGAAGAACTCGATAGAAAAGTCAGAAATACCATAGAAAAATACAACCTAGGAGAATACTTTATACACTCAACAGGACACGGTGTAGGACTAGAAATACACGAAATGCCAACAATATCACCAAATTCACAACAGGAACTTAAAGAAGGAATGATTATTACCATAGAACCAGGTATATACATACCTGGAGAGTTCGGAATAAGAATAGAAAACATGGTGCTTGTAAAGAAAAATTCCTGCGAAGTTTTAACAAAACTAGGAACAGAGTTGTTAACCCTATAAAAAACTAAAACTTTTTTACATCCAAATCCCAATAATTATAAAATCCTTTAAGATAAACAAAATGAAAATGCAAATTTTTACGTTTGTATATAACTTTCAAAATTTAAAACAATTTTTCAAAAAACAACTTTTAAAACTTTTCCATAAAAAAATCGTATACTTTATCCAGGTAATTTTTGGGGTTATCTTCAATTATTTTTATTACAGCACTACCAATAATAGCACCATCACTAATCTCTTTTACTCTTTTAGCTACTTCCATATTCCTTATGCCAAAACCTATAGCAACAGGAATGTTTTTAACTTTTTTTATATTACTAACAACATTTTTTAACATTTCAAAATCCAAGTTTTCCCTAACCCCAGTAGTACCGTAAGAACTAACTAAGTAAATAAACCCATCTGTAGATTTAACGACTTTAACTAACCTATCTTTAGGAGTGTTAGGAGCAACAAAACCAACTATCTTAAGATCGTTAGACTTAAGTAAACGACTTATTCTACGAACTTCCTCAACGTTTATATCAGGTACTATGATCCCTTCACACCCACTTTCACTCAAAAGCCTAAGATTGTATTCAATATTACACAAAATAGGATTGTAATATCCCATGGCAAAAATGGGAATACTGTACTCATCTTTTAACATTCTTACAAACTTAGCGACATCTTTTAAGGTTATACCGTTACTAAGAGCAACTTGAGAAGATTTTTGTATAACTTCACCATCGGCTATAGGATCAGAAAAAGGTATCCCTGCCTCAATAATCTGAGCAAATCCATTTTTTACCAAAAACCTAGATAACTCCAAACTTTCCTCAAAACTCGGGTACCCTACAGTAACGTAAACAATAGTAGGTTTCTTTTCTATAAACCAATCACTAAAACCTTTCATTCCGTTAAGATAAAGAAGTAATTCTTATTCTAGTAAGGTAAGGTCTAAAACCGTATTTTCTTCTCCAATTTACTTTATGTCTATACTTAAAAACAACTATCTTTTTACCTTTAAAGTTTTCCTCAATTACCGCTTCAACTTTCCTATTTTCAACGTAAGGTCTACCAAATTCAACATTTTTATCGTCAATAACAGCTAAAACCTTATCAAAAACAACTTTCTCACCTTTTTCCTTGTTCAAGTTATCAACTATCAAAATATCATTTTGTTTAACTTTGTACTGCTTACCTTGAATATCAACCAAATAGTACATAAAATACCTCCTTTACTTAGATACAATTTCAAAGAACAAGTACGGTAACGTTTCTTTTAAATTGGAATAGGTTATCTCCTTTACCTCAATCGAACAGAAATCCTTCACTTTATCGTAAACTTTCAAAGATATATCATCGTAACTTTCTTTTCCGTTCAATTTACCTACAAAAATGTTATACAAAGTTTCAACTACCTTTCTCTCAACGATACTCCTAAAAACAGTATTTGAATAGTAATTAAAGTTTATAGGGTAAGAAGATATATGTAACGGAGTATAAGAATAGTCTACGAGTAAATTTTGAACGACTCCAAGCAAAGATGATATATACTCATTCTCACCAACGTAAATCTTAGTACTAGAAATAACTTTAGCTATCATTCTACTCATTAACCTTGATACGTTGTACCTATACACTGCATTATCCAAAACAACTGGCAAAACAACGTTAGGATCACCAAAATTCCTAGAAAATATTTCCATATTTTCTTTAAGTATCTCTTCA
>CALFVP010000121.1 GCA_937928175.1 uncultured bacterium
TGGGTTGATAAGTACAAGAAAATAGGAGTAAGAACCAATGCTGAAACACCAGAAGATGCTAAAAAAGCAAGAGAATTCGGAGCAGAAGGAATAGGACTTGCAAGAACAGAGCACATGTTTTTTGGACCTGAAAAAGAAAGAATACTGTACTTCAGGAGTATGATAATATCCGATACTTACGAAGATAGAGTAAAAGCATTAAACAAACTACAAGAATTCCAAAGAAAAGACTTTGAAGCATTGTTTGAAATAATGGAAGGTTTACCAGTAACAATAAGATTACTGGATCCACCATTACATGAATTTTTACCACACGAAGAAGAACAGATGAAAGAAGTAGCAAAAGAACTTGGTGTAGATGTTGAAAAGATAAAAACTAGATACGAACAACTTAAAGAGTTTAATCCTATGTTAGGATTTAGAGGATGTAGATTAGCAATAGTATACCCAGAAATATACGAAATGCAGATAAGAGCAATATTCGAAGCAGCATGCAATTTAAAGAAAAAAGGTAAAAACATAATAGTAGAAATAATGATACCTATAGTAAGTGAGCTAAAAGAATTTGTCTTTATAAAGAGAAAGCTTGAGAAAGTAGCCAAAGATACAATGGACAAAGAAGGAATTCAAATAGAGTACAAATTCGGTACAATGATAGAGGTACCAAGAGCAGCATTAACAGCAGACGAAATAGCTAAAGAAGCCGATTTCTTCTCGTTTGGTACAAACGACTTAACTCAAATGACGTTCGCATTTTCAAGAGATGACATAGGTAAATTTGTCGATGCCTACAAAAATAATAACATTCTAGAAGATGATCCATTCAAAACGCTCGATATCAAAGGTGTAGGTGAACTCATCAAAATAGGAATTGAAAAAGGTAGAAAAACAAAACCAAACCTAAAGATAGGTATATGTGGAGAACATGGTGGTGATCCAAGATCAGTACATTTCTGCTACCAGGTAGGTATGGACTACGTTAGTGCTTCACCGTTTAGGGTACCTATAGCAAAACTAGCAGCAGCACAAGCAAGCGTAGCAGGACCAAAATTGGTAGACTAAAACTTAGGAAGGAGTAATCCTCCTTCCTCTCAAAAAATTCACCCTTACAATACTATATAACATCCTTAGTAGAAGGAATAGTATCTGAAACTATCTTAATAGCTTCTTTAATGGCAACAGCAAAAGACTTAAAAACAGACTCTGCTATATGATGAGAGTTAAAACCTCTAACAAGCTCAATATGAGCAGTAATTTTAGCCTCTCTTACGAATGCAGAGAAAAAAACTTCAATAAGCTCCATATCAAAATCTCTAATTCTCCCCTTTGATATTTTTTTATCAAAGAAAAGGTAACTTCTACCACTGATATCAATAGAAACCCTTGATAGAGTTTCATCAAGCGGCACAGAAGCAAAACCAAACCTAGCAATACCTTTTTTATCGCCAATAGCTTCATTAAAGCACTTACCTAAAACTATACCAACATCTTCAACCAAATGGTGATAATCAACGTGAGTATCTCCATTACATTTTATTACGTTTATATCAACCATTGAATGTTTTGATAAGGAATTCAACAAATGATCAAAAAATCCTACATTCGTACTACCTAAAAACACACCTTTACCATCGAGATTAATAGAAATACGGATAGAAGTTTCAGAAGTTTCTCTTAGTATTTCAGATTTTCTCATTAAAAGAACCCCAACATCATCAATATAAGTATAATGAGTATCAACCCCCCAGCGGCAATACCAACAAAAATTAGTATATTAGCAAAACTATCATCTTTCTGCTGAAGATCTCCTATAACCTCTTGACCTACTTTAAACCCTTTAACTATCTCACCTTCATACCTCTTTACCTTAACATTATCCTCCTCTATAGCTTTACCGTAAACACCTGGACCTATACTGACAAGAACAACGTAGTTTTTACCTACAACTTTTATCTGTTCAATTGTTGAAGGTATAGGGTTTTCCTCGTTAGTTTGCGGATTTATGGCTCCCAAAAGTTCTTTAAAGTACTGCCCTCTTTGTGTTTTTTCGGTAATTCTCGTTAAAACTTTATCACCAGGTTTAAGCTCCTAAACAGGAATACCAGTTATGGGAGATAAAACCAAAGAAGACTCAAGAACTATTGAGTTAGGTGGTAAACTAAATTCATCTTGATCCTGCTTAGACTGTGTTTGCTGGGATTGAGAAGCATGAGCTCTTCTTTCAGAATCCTGTTTCATTCTTTTTAAGCTAACTTCTTCAACTTCTTCTTGGCTTACAGTCTCAATCTCTAAGTCAATTGTGATATTTCTATCTCCCGTTGGCCTTTGCAAAACACTCTGCAAAAATTCCGCTATCTTAGGAGTAGAATTCTTAACAACAAAATATATAATTTCATCAACCCTCTCCTTGGATTTTAATTCGTAATCAATAGCTTTCTGGATATCGGAAGTAATGCTTATAGAGTATTCACCTTTCCACTTTATATTTATAATTTTCTCCTCAAAGTCATGCCAAGGCATCTCTGGATTGTTTTCATATATTGAACTAAAATGTGACGCAACAACTTGTACCTTTTCAAGAGCCTTGGAAAGCAAATTAAACGATACAAAAATCAATCCAAAAATATTAGAAGCAATAGCTTTAAACCTAACTTTTATAACCCCATATGCAGATACTACATCTGCCATTACATTCTCTCCAGATTAAAAGATTTTCGGAATAATTTTTACATATCTAAATTTTAAAAAACAACTAAAATAAACTCAAGTTTATAAATATTACCCCAATAATACAAAAAATCCAACCAAAAAAATTACCCTTTAACCTAACTACATCTCTTTGTAATTCTATTTAAAGAATCTTTAGAACAACTTCACAAGAAATCTTGACAACAAAATTTTCAGTATGTATACTTATACTTGGAAGAGGTAATTTTATGGGGGAAACTGAGAAAACAGGTAGTAAAGATAAAAAGGAAGTACAACAAATTATATCTCAACAAAAAAAAGATAAAAAGCAACCGAAACAACTTACAGGTAGAAGAAAAGCTGCGATATTTCTTATAACTGTAGGACCAGAAGTATCGGCAGAAATATTTAAGCACCTAAAGGAAGACGAAATAGAAGAGTTAACATTCGAAATAGCAAGAACAGACAAAGTTGAACCGGAAGAAAGAGAGAAAGTTTTAGCAGAATTTCAAGAACTAATGATGGCTCAAGAATTCATTGCTTTAGGTGGTGTTGATTACGCCAGAGAAGTACTTGAAAGAGCACTAGGTACACAAAGAGCTATAGATATAATAAATAGACTAACTTCATCTCTACAAGTAAAACCGTTTGATTTTGTAAGAAGAGCTGATCCACAACATTTAGTAAACTTTATACAAGGTGAACACCCACAAGTAATAGCATTAATACTATCTTACCTTGATCCTAAAAAAGCAGCAACGATACTATCGGCATTACCTGAAGAAAAGCAAGCAGACATAGCTAAAAGAATAGCATTGATGGATAGAACAACCCCAGATGTATTAAGAGAAGTAGAAAGAATACTCGAAAGAAAACTATCAACCCTTGCTAGCGAAGATTACACCCAAGCAGGTGGTATAGAGGCACTAGTACAAATACTCAATAACTCAGATAGAACCACCGAAAAGAATATAATAGAAGCACTAGAAGAAGATAACCCAGAACTAGCAGAAGAAGTTAAAAAGAGAATGTTTGTATTCGAAGATATAGTATTACTTGACGATAAATCAATACAAAAAGTACTAAGACACGTTGATCAACAAGACTTAGCAAAAGCACTAAAACATACCGATACAGAAGTACAAGAAAAAATATTTAGAAATATGAGTAAAAGAGCAGCACAAATGCTAAAAGAAGATATGGAATACATGGGACCAATAAGACTTAAAGATGTAGAAGAAGCTCAACAGAAGATAGTAAACGTTATAAGAAAACTTGAAGAACAAGGCGAAATAATTGTATCCAGATCACCAGAAGATGAAATTGTTGTATAAAAATCTGTAAAAACCTTTCTAATCAATGTAAACCATACTTAAAACAATGTCATCCGTCATGAATCCTTTTGAAGAAAGTGCCTTTATATCCATGATAACTCTTTCCCATACAATTTCTGGATTTTTTAGCGTACCAACTACCTCTTCAAGATACTTAACTCTATCATAATCTTCGTACTCCTTACCTAAAATATCGATAAAACCATCGGAAAAAAATAGAAATATCATTCCTTTACTTACTTTTACCCTAAAAGCTTCAAGAGACATTTTATCGAATACCCCTATTATACCACCCTTTGGATCTAATTCTTTAACTTCATTACCATCAAAGAAAACAACAGGAGGATTACCACAGTTTATTATTTCAGCATCCATAGTTTGAGTATTTATAGTAATACCAGATAAAGTTAAAAAGAAACTTTCTATACCAAACAAAGGTTCATTAACCAATATATCGTTCATAATTTCAGCGGATTTACTTATCGATATGTTATTTTTTATAAGCTGGTTTATTAAAGTATAACACGTAAAAGATATAGCAGCAGCACTTAGTCCTTTACCACATATATCTGAAATCCAAGAAGTCAAATACGGTCCCGAGCTATTTATACCGTATATATCACCAGCCAATTCAACTATGGGTTCCCAATAATTAAGAATATTTATTCTACCGTGAGGTGTCTCAAATATAAAACTTTTGTTAGACTTTAGAAGATTGGTTTGAGATTGTCTCAGTAAATCAAATTCAAAACTAATAATTTTCATAAACCTTACAGAGTTAATAACAGAAAAACTCTGTAATTCCAAAGAAAAAGAATCAAGAATAATACCCATTTGATCTAAATCTGATTGACTCATAGCCTTAGTTGTAGAAATACCTAAAATACATTTGTTACTACCCATCTGAAAAGTAAAAATGTAATCAACACCAAAATTCTCAAAAATCATTTTAAACTTACTAAAATTAACGTCATAAAAAACATCATTAACCGTTATAATTACCTTATCTTTAACACTATCCCAAATTTCACTGTGAGGCATATACACATGCACACCCTCAGCGTAAACTATAGGATACTGCAATATAATTTCTACATCCTTTATAAACCTAAATCTTTTCCTAAGTTTATTAAAAAGAAATACCCTAACGTTAACATCCTCAATGTTAGAAGGAATATCAAACACACTAGGCTCTAAGTAAACTTTATTTTCTAAACTATACCAAAAAGCTACTAAAATAAACAAAACCGAAGGAAATGCATAAACCCCCAAAAGTACAAGTGAATCACTAGAAACAGAGCTAAGTATACCAGAACTCAGAAAAAAAGAAACAATTACTATCAAAGAAATTACAAGAGATAAAATC
>CALFVP010000122.1 GCA_937928175.1 uncultured bacterium
AAATCCAAAGTATACATAGTTTTAGGTGTAATGTTTTTAATAGCTTTTGGTGTGCTACTTTATTTTGGTTCTATTATAAACCGTGATACTGCTCCTATACCTGAAAAAATTGTAGATACTAGCGGTAAAGTTATTGCTTCGAAAGATGATATAATTGAAGGGCAAGAAATATTTGTAAAGAGTGGTTTAAAGAGTTACGGGAGTGTTTTGGGGAATGGATCTTATCTTGGACCGGACTTTACAACTATGGCTCTTAAAAGTATGTACGATAACATGCTATATTTTACGCTTAAAACAGAAAAAGACGAGAATAAAGCTAAAAACATCGTTAAAGATGAGATAAGGAAAAATACTTACAGTGATGGTATTCTAGTTTTTTCTCCTTCTAAAACCTATGCTTTATTCGAATTTATAAATGAACTTAAAGAATTTCTTAATAGTGAAAGAGTAAGAAACTATATAACACATAGCCTTACAGATACCGAAATAGAAAAAATTGCTAAATTTTTGGTATGGACTGCCTGGATGTGTAGCACTGAAAGACCTGGGAAAAATTATTCTTACAGTAACAACTGGCCTTATTTCCCAGAAATAGGTAATATACCACTACCTGAGACAATTATATGGACATCTGCTAGTGCTAGTATCTTAGTTTTTGGTATTGCTCTTGTATTATTTCTTTACTTTAGAAAGAAGTTATACTACGAACCTACAGGTCTTGGATACGAAATCTTAACAGGTGTTGATTCTCTAGTACAAAAAGCTAGTATAAAACTTACAATTATACCTTTGTTTCTCTTTCTAAATCAAGTTTTAGTTGGAGGATTGTTAGCCCATTACTATTCAGACCCTTCAGGAATGTTTCTTTTTATACCTTCAAAAGACATATTCCCATACAATGCCATGAGACCGATACACATACAAATGGCTATTCTTTGGATAGCAACAGGTTGGATTGCAGGCACAATATACCTTTCATCAAAACTAGCTAAAAACAATTCCAAGTTTGATAAGTTGTTAGTAGATATACTATTCTTAGCGTTGCTAATAGTTGCTCTAGGAGGTTTTCTTGGAATATGGATGGGCATCAAAGGATTTATTAATGGTACACTTAAAATTTGGTTAGGGTATGGTGGCTGGGAATACCTTGAATTAGGTTTAATATGGAGAATAGGTATTGTTGTAGGGTTAGTGCTGTGGATTGTAATACTAATAAGGAATTTCTCAAAAGTAAACTGGAGTGATCCAGAAGTTAAAAAGTTAGCTACACTTCTTATAGTTGTATCCCTTTTCATACCTGGTATGTACGCTATAGGGTTTTTATCAAGTTTGAAAACACACATATCGATGGCTGAATTTTGGAGATGGTGGGTTATACACATATGGGCTGAAGAAGCATTTTCAGGATTTGCAGCAATAATTGTTGCCTTGTACCTTGTAATATTGAAACTTGTTAGTATTCAATCTGCAATGAGAGTTGTAATATTCGAGCTTGTTATGATATCTATAACAGCAGTAGTAGGTACTTTACATCACTATTATTGGGTAGGAGGATTACCTTTGTTCGGAGTTGGTATAGGATCAGTCTTAACAACATTAGAAATGATAGTAATAGTACTACTGTTTATAGAAGCATACGAAAAGTACACAACAACAAAAGAACACAGTGAGTTTAAGTACAGCTCAGCTTTTAAATACCTAATATGGATGAACATATTCCATGTTTTAGGTGTTGGAGTTTTAGGACTATTTATAAACTTTCCAATAATGAACTATTACTCACATGGAACAAATTTAACAGCTAACCACGCTCACGCAGCTTTACCTGGGGTATTTGGTTTATTGTCACTTTCTCTAATAGTATTTACAATAAGATCTTTCTCATCAGATGAAATATGGAAAAGTAAACTAGAAAACTTAATCAATACTGCATTATGGTTTATAGTCATAGGTTTAATAGGCATGACATTCTTTTCACTATTACCAATAGGTCTAATACAAACTTTGGAAGGTATGTATAAAGGCTACTGGGCTGCAAGAGATGTAGATATTTACATAAATAACCAAACTATAAACTCGTTACTGTGGTTTAGAATAGTACCAGATTTCTTAGTAATAATAGGCTCTACCATACTTTTTATTGCAGGAAGTATCGCCATAATAGACTTCATTAAAAGAAAAGTTGTTGTATAACAAAACAAGAGGGTCACCTACCCTCTTTTTACTCATTACTTTTCCCACTCTTGAAATTTGCAAAAATTGATTTCTTTTAAAAAAAACTACTATAATAGTAGGTATATCAAAGAGGTAAAATATGAACTTTACAGATGAGCAAATAATGAGGTATGCTAGGCATATAATTTTAAGCGAGATAGGAGCTAAAGGACAAGAGAAACTTTTAAACTCAAAGGTTTTGATAATAGGAGCTGGAGGTTTAGGCTCAGCTTTAATATACTACTTAGCTGCTGCAGGTGTTGGTAAAATAGGAATAGTGGAAAACGATGTTGTTGATATTTCTAACTTACAGAGACAAATTATACACGATACTAACCATTTAGGAGTACACAAAGGTGAATCTGCAAAAGAAAAAGTCAATTCTTTAAATCCAGATGTAGAAGTAGTCCTTTACAAAACGTTTATCGATAACAAAAATGCTTTAGACATAATAAAAGAATACGATGTAATAGCAGACGGAAGTGATAACTTCCAAACAAGGTTTTTAATAAACGATGCGTGTTACCTTTTGAATAAACCTTTAGTACACGGAGCAGTTTTAAGGTTTGAAGGACAATTAAGTGTTTTTGTTCCAAGTGAAAATAATCCATGTTATAGATGTATATACGAAGAAGCTCCACCTCCTGGGTTTGCACCTACGTGTAAAGAAGCAGGTGTGCTTGGATCAGTTGTCGGCACAATAGGAACATTACAAGCAACAGAAGTTATAAAACTCTTAACAGGAGTAGGAGAACCCCTCATAGGGAAACTCCTCGTTTACGATGCTTTAACAGCAACATTTAACAAATTCAAAGTAGCTAAAAACCCAAATTGCCCTCTATGTGGTAAAAACAAAACAATCAAAGACTTAAATACAGTAGATTACACATACTCATGTTCAATACAATAACAACCTACCACAAATCTACCATATCATCAACTTCTCTAAATTTCTCAACAAAAAGATCAGTTTCAGCAGTAATGTAATCAAAGTATATATAAAAAGTCCTACCTGGTACTATATCTGTCATATCACAAACAATCTTTATACCACTTAACGTTAACCCTCTCTCCTCTGACACTTTATAATCTTCTTGTTCTATAAACTCAGGTATATTCACCTCAACAGGTTTCCAACCAGAAAAATTAAGCTTACCAATAGTAACTTCCTTTTCTCTTCCAAGATAATCTTTAACAATTATCTTTAAAGTGTGTGTATAGTTTCTTCCAACAACCCAAAACTTTATCTTTTTTGTAATACCTGGTATTTTTATTGGTCTTACTGGTCTAACAACTATTTCTGCAGGACCTCTCTTAAAGAAATTAACTTTAATTCCTAAAACTTTATTGTTCTTATCCTTAATACTAGCTAAAGCTTTTGGAAAACCATCCCTCGTCATAAAAGAAACAACTCCAAAATCTCTTGACATTTTTACTTCCCAATCTCCGGGCACTTCAAAATCCTCAACCAACACTGGCTGTATCATTTGTTTTGCAGTATCTTTTATTTCTGCTTCCGTAGGTTCACCTAATATCTTGAAACCTTTAAGGTACTCAGAAGTTTCCTCTTCTTGCTGAGCTTGATTCCCTGTCTCACCCTGTTGCGGATAAACACTAGCAACCATAAAAACTAAAATCAATAAACTAACCAAAAACAACCTTAGTTTCATAACCTTACCCTCCAAAAAATAATCGGAAAAAATAAAAAATTACCAAGAAATTTTACCTAAATCATCACCATCAAACCTTTCCATATATACATCTGTTTGCAACTGTAAGTAATCAAAGTAAACATAAAACCTATCAGCTCTTTCTGTTGGTGCAGCTGTCAACCTCATCTTAACAAGCTTAAGTGGTTCTATAAAAGGTACATAAGGCTGATATTGCGGTATATAGTTAGGTATATTAACAAGAAAATTCTTCCAACCAATATGTTTTATACTACCAGCTTCAATCCTGTAGGTATAACCTTTATAGTCCTTAACGTATATATCCAAAACCCAATTATAATTACCACCCCAAACCCAAAAATCTATCGTCTTAGCAACTCCTACAAAACTTATAGGTTTATTTGGCACAACATCTATCCAGTTAAAACCTTTCCTTAAAAAAGCAGCTTTAATACCAAGTACGTTAGTTTGCTTAGCCATTATTGATTCAAGTAACCCAGAAGGGTGTCCAGGAAAATATTTATAATCGCAATAAGTCTTATCAACAACTTCTTCACCAGTTTGTGGATCTTTTATCCTAGGAGCGAAATATGAAAAATTAACAGACCAACTAATATCCTGAGATTTGTCGTACTCATCACCAAAGTCAGAAATAAGAACTGTCTGCATATTTACAGTTCTCCTACCTATCTCCGTAAAACCAAAAGGAAATACAAAACTTACAATACCTAAAACTAAAAAAATACATAAAATTATCTTGTTACTATACCTCATACAATCCTCCAAACCTAATTGTAAATTTCGGTTTTTTGATCCATCAACTTGAAAGCTCGTTAGTAATTATATACAACTAAAAAACGGTATTCAACAATATTAGAAACTCTTCTAAAACCATATCATTTACTCTATTCTATAATGCATTTTTGAAAACTCAATATATTATTCTTTAGTATTCTCTTAGAATGTCTTTACTACAGGAAGTTCTAAAAGAGAAGAAAAAAGTTATTATAGGACAAGACAACATAATAACAAAAATACTTGTATCCATGTTTTCTGGAGGTCATATTCTACTAATAGGTGTACCAGGGTTAGCAAAAACTCTCATATCCAATGTAATATCGAGAATGTTTAACTTTGAGTTCAGAAGAGTACAGTTTACACCAGATTTAATGCCAGCAGATATAATAGGGTTTGATATTATAGAAGAAGATCCAGAAACAGGAAAAAAAATAATAAAGTTTCATAAAGGACCAATATTTACAAATATACTTTTAGCAGACGAGATAAACAGAGCATCTCCAAAAACTCAATCTGCACTCCTTGAAAGTATGCAAGAAAAAAGGGTAACAACCTTTAGTAAAACATTCCACCTAGAAGATCCATTTTTCGTAATAGCAACTCAGAATCCTCTCGAGCAGGAAGGAACTTACCCATTACCAGAAGCACAACTTGATAGATTTATGCTACAAGTCAACGTAGAATACCCTTCATTCGATGAAGAAATTGAAATATGTAAAGTATCTCCAGACATATCAATAATATCACCAATAATGGACAAAGAAGAATTTTTCGAAAACCAAAAAAAGATAAACCAAATAGTAGTATCTGAGAAAGTTATAGAATACATAGTAAGTGTAATAAGACAAACAAGACCACAAGAAACAAGTATACCAGAAATAAAGGAATTTGTAGAATGGGGAGCAGGACCAAGAGCATCACAACATACCCTAAAAGCATCAAAAACGTTAGCATTCCTAAAAAATGAAAAAATCTTACTAAAAGAACACATAGATGAAATCCTACCAGATGTACTAAGACATAGAATAATACTAAACTACTCAGCAAAAATAGAAAACGTATCTCCTAACTACATAATTGAACTAGTAATAAAACACGTATCCAAAAAAATATAACCTAAATGCCCAAAAGATATATCATAGTTTCCAGCATCCTATTTTCAGAAAAGTTCAAAGCCAAGAAATTACCATCTACCCTGGAAACTTTAACTAATACATCAAGAATATACTCACTTTCGTTTATAACAATTTTTTTAATTCCAACCAAATCCCCCAAATCGTTAGGTTTAAAATCTAACTTAACTAAAATTCCCCCTTTACTTATATCAACAATCACACCTCTAAAAATGTTACCATTCAAAGTCAAAAAAACATCAACTTGCTTATTTAAAGATATTCTTGGGTAGCTTCTTCTATCTTCTCCTTCAACGTAGTCAAACCTATCAGTAACTCTATTCTTACCGCTTTTCTTTGAAAAATACATCATCTTATCGGCAAAACTTATAATATCATCAAAAGTTTCACCATCAAAAGGATAAACAGCTATACCTATACTTACAGTTATATCAATATTTTTAGATTTAAAACTTTCATAAACGTTTTCTCTTACCCTTTCAGCTACAACTCTTGCACCTATACGTTTAGTTTCTGGTAAAAATACTACAAACTCATCTCCCCCATACCTAAAAAGAATATCAGATCTCCTAATACATGATAAAACAATTCTAGAAAACTCTCCCAAAATTTCATCACCAAATTGATGACCATAAATATCGTTATACGTCTTAAAGTTATCTAAATCTATCATAAAAATAGAAAACGAACCACCATACCTCTTTATTCTCTCAATTTCATAATTACCCAAAATCTTAAGCATATAGTAATTGTAAGCAAAAGTTTTATGGTCCTGAAATGAAAATTCCAAAAACTCAAAAAACTTCTCTATTTCTATAACTTTAGGATTACTAATTAACTTAGAATTAAGAAAATAATCAAAAGCTATAACTCTAATATCATAAGAAGGCATCTCTTTCTTTAAAGAAAAAATTTTAGTCCAATGCTCTAAAATCTCACTTTCATCTATTTCCAAACCAAAAATAACCTTCGTCAAATCACTAAGAAAAATTAAATCCTTTTCACTTAGAAAATTACTCTTCTGGAAATTATTGAAAATACTCTCAAGATCTTTAACATAGGAAAGAGTTAAAAACCTTTCACCAATAGACTTTACAAGAAATTCTTTAGCCTCTAACATAGACTTATTTTAAAAAATAAAAAATTTTTTTCAACAACATAAATGAATTTTTACAAAAAACTTTTCTCACTGCATTTCTCAAAATTTTAAAGTTT
>CALFVP010000123.1 GCA_937928175.1 uncultured bacterium
GCCGGGTGTCCCGCTTCGATGCGGCAGCTCTCCATCGCGAAGGACCCGGCCGGTCGCAGCCCGAAGCGCGCACCTTCGGGTATATCTGATGTAGTGAAATCTTCTAAGAAGGGTAAAAAGTAAGTTGTGTGGGGGAATAGATGGAGAAATTTCTGGAAGTGTGGAATTTTGTAAAAGAGAAATGGCAATACTTTGTTTTGGTTGGGGTTGTTGTTGTTTTGGTGGTTGTTGCGGTTTTAGTTTACTTTTCTATCCAGATTGCCGAAGAAAATTCATTAAAAACAAAGTTTGATTTAGCTTACTTTTCGTACGTGAATTCTCCTAGAGATTCAAGTACGTTAGAGCAGAATTTCCAAAACTTTTTGTCTACACTCCAGAGTATTTCTGATACAGGTAAGAATTATAAAATTGTTGCTATTGCTAATATAATTTTGGGGGATATTTACTATAATGAAGGGAAATCGTTTGATTTGGCTTTGTCTTACTATTCCAAGGCTACGAATGTTTATTCTGATTTTCTTAGAGTTGTTGCTATATTTAACGTTGCTCAAACGTATGAATCTATGGGATTGTTTGAAGAAGCTTTGAAAAATTACGAAGTTATTTTTAAAAACTATCCTGATTCTTTTTTATCTCCAGTTTCGGTTGTTAAATCTGCTGAAATTTTGTATTATAGCGGTAATTTGTCGAAGGCTAGGGAAATGTATTCACTTTTTACTAACAAGTATTCAAACTCTTCTGCTAGTACCGTTAATGATCTTCTTGGGTTGGTAATAAATCAAGTTAGGTAAGTATGAGAAATAGAAAAAAACAGGTTTTGGTTATAGGTGATAGTGGGGAATTTGAGGATAGAAATAAGGTTGCTTATGAGGTTGGTAAGTTTGTTGCTAAAAACGGTTGGGTTTTGATAACTGGTGGTAGAGATGGTGTTATGGATTCTGCTAGTAGAGGTGCTTTTGAAGAGGGGGGGATTGTTGTTGCTATAACGCCTTTCGATAGTTTGGAAAATTCTACTCCTTTTGCAAATGTTGTGATACCTACGGGTATGGGGTTTGCTAGGAATTATATAAACGTACTTTCTGCTGATGTTGTTGTTGTGATTGGTGGAGGGTCGGGAACTTTGTCTGAGATTGCTTACGCTTGGCAATTTAACAAACCTATAATTGCTTGTAGTTTTGTTGATGGATGGAGTAAGGAAGTTGCAGGTAAAAAAATAGACTACAGGGAAAGAGAACCAATAATTAACGCTAGATATTTACAGGAAGTTTTTGAGTACTTGAAGAAAATATTGGGTTAGTTTTTGAGAATTCTGTAGAATTTTGTCCCGTTAAGGTTTACTTCTTCTATTTTTGATTCACTTAGAAGGTTTAATATTATTTCTTTTGCTTTAAAGAAGTCTATACCTTCGGATATAACTATATCGAGTATCGTTAAGGGTCTTCTTCTCATCATGGATAGAATATCTTTTTCTATTTCTTCGATTGGTTTTTTAATAGGTTCTGGGTTTTGGTAGTGCCTACTTAAAACTTCTACTTTTGGGTAGTACTTTGATATTATTTCTTTAGCTTTTTGTAGTTCTTCGGATGATAGTGGAATTGCTTGAGGGTATGCTCCTGGTCTGTCAACAGAGTTTATTTGTACCATATCAGGTTTTATTAAACTACATGCCTTACCTATATTTGTTATTTCTTCGTAGGAATCGTTTATACCTTTTACAAGTAAAACTTCAAGCAGTATTTTGTTTTTAAATTCTTCTCGAAGTTTTATAAGTCCTTCTATTACGTTTTCTATCTTTATGGAGTTATGTGGTTTGTTTACTTTTTCAAAAACTTCTTGCGTTGCTGCATCAAGAGAAGGACATATAACATCAGCTAAAGAAATTTCTTCTCTAACTTTTTTGTCAAATATGTTACCAGAATGGGTTAGTACTGCTACAGGATAATGGTACTTCATTTTTATTTCTTTTATTATTTCACCTAAACCGGAGTTTAACGTTGTTTCTCCTTCACCTGTTAAGGTTATATGGTCTATTTTACCGTTGTAGGATTTTAAAAAATCGTCTAATTCTTTGATTATAGTTTCCTTTTTTACGTACTCTTTTCTCTGGGTTACCGTTTTTTTCGTTATACCTATTTCGCAAAATATGCAATCATAGTTACATATTTTGTGTGGTACTAGATCAATACCTAAAGACATTCCTAACCTTCTTGATGGTACAGGACCAAAAACGTAATTGAATGTCTGTGACATAGATGTCTTTGACATAGATGTCTGTGGCATGTTTAAAAATATAATAGCAATTGTTGGTTTTAGTCAATTGTTGTGTTAGTTTTTCAAGATGAATTGGTAGTGGTTTTTTGATTATAATTTGAGTTTATGAGAAAGGTAGTAGTAGTAGGGGTGTTTTTTTTGTTTTCTCTGGTAGCTTTTTCAGAACAAAGAGAGAGATTTTACATAGCAGAGGAAATGTTTCTTTCGGGTGAATACGTTAAATCTATTGGTATTTATAGAACTTTAGAGCCTTACAGATTGTTAAATTACGAAAAAGAGTTATTGTATTATAGGTTATCTTTTATGACGAATATAGGTGATGCTATTTTGATTCTTTCTAACAGTACTCTGGATAAAAGTAGGGAATTACAGAGTTTTTTAATTTCTTATTTGGGTTACAGGTCAACGAACGTTTGCGATATAGTGAATACAAAAGATGAGATAGAGGTTTACAATATTTTAGATTCAGTTAAATTTACGGATAACGTTGATGTTAACTTTTCGCTTATTTTGTATTTTTCTCTCTCTAACCTTAAGGTTAAAGTGGATTTTTTAGTAACTAACGATTTTGATTTGCTTAAAATGAATTTTGTGAATGCTATAGTTTTTAGGAATTTGGGTAATTTTGATGAAAGTCAAAGAATTGTTAACGATATTTTTAGTAGGTATCCTGATAGTTTTTGGGCTAAGGTTTTGAGAAAGTATTTTGTTACTAATTACGTTAAGATAGAAGATAGGGTGGATAACGTTAATTTGGAGGAAGGTTATTATTTTGTTGTTGATGATGCGGGAGGAGTTATAAGACAGTCTTTGATGTTGAAAAATTACAAAGTTAAATTTTTGGATGGAGTTACTTACGTAGGTCCTTATTCTAGTAAGACTGAGTGTATGGGTGAAGCGGATAAGGTATCTAGGAATTACAAAGTTAGAGTTAAAGTTATTCAAGTTAGGAATGAATAAGAGAATATTGGTGGTTTTTTACATATTTTTGGTTTTAGTGTTGGTTGTTGTAGTAAGGGTTGTATACCTTAACTTTTCGAGTATAGTTTCTTCTGCTCCTAAAAGGTCTAGTGGTGATAGAGGAGAGATATTTGATAGGAATGGTAACGTTTTAGCGGTGAGTTATAAAACTTTTTCTTTAGGTGTTGATAGTTCGAAAATTTCGGATGTTGAAGGGAAATACATTGCTAAGGTGGTTAGCCATTCTTTAGGTTTGAAGTATGATGATGTTGTTAAGAAGTTTAATAAGGGGTCAAGGTTTGTTTGGTTGGTTAGGAAGGTACCAGAAAACAAAGTTGGGGATATTATTAGGATAACTAACGATTTTGAGTCTGTATTTGGTAAAAAGGTTTTGGTAGTAGTTGAGGAGTACGTTAGAAGGTATCCTTTAGGTGAGAAAGCTAGTACCGTTGTTGGATCTGTCAATGTTGATAATGAAGGTATTTCTGGGTTTGAGTATAGTTTTAATGATGTTCTTTTTGAGAAAGAAAGGAAGAAAGGTAGGTTGTATTTAACTATAGATAAGTATATACAAGAGATAACGTATTTAGAACTTATGAAGAGTGTTAAGGAGTTTGAGGCTGATTTGGGGTTTGCTGTTTTTGCTACAAAGGAAGGTGAAATTTTATCAATGGTTGATTATCCTTCTTTTGATCCTAATAATCTTTCTGTTATTCCTTTTTCTTCGAGGGTTGTTTCTTACGTTATTGAACCTGGGTCTGTGATGAAGTTAGCTTCTATGTCTTTTGCTTTATCTTTTGTTAGGGGTATAGAAAATTTTTATTATAACTGTGATGGTGTTATTAGGATTTATGGTCACTTGATTAGGGAGAAGGCGCACGGAAAAGTTTCTTTAGAGGATATAATAGCTTATTCTTGTAACGTTGGGATGTTAAGAGTTATAGAGAATTTTGATGATAGGTCGTTTTATTATTTTCTTAGGAGTTTGGGTTTTGGAGATAAGACATCTGTAGGGTTGCCAGGTGAAGAAAAAGGCATACTTAGACCGTTCAGTGATTGGAGTGGTATTTCTAAGTATATGATAGGGATTGGGCAAGAGATAGGTGTTACTGGAATTCAGTTATTGAGAATGGGATTGGTGATTGCTAATAATGGTTTTAACGTTTATCCTAAAATTGTTAAAGAGATTGTATTACCTAGTGGTGATAGAAAGTATATAAGGTATTCTGAGGAGATGAGAGTTATAAATTCCGATGTTACTAGAAAGATAATGAAGTATATGAGATCTGCTGTGGAGTATGGTACTGGTAAACTTGCAGGTGTTAAGTTTGTTGATGTTGCTGGTAAAACTGGTACTGGACAGATATACAATCCTTCAGGTGGGTATTACAAAGATAGTTACAATGCTGTTTTTTTGGGAATTGCTCTTAAGGGAGAGGCTAAACTAGTTGGAGTTGTAGTGCTTGTTAATCCTAAAAGGTTGAAGCAAGGGGGAATGTCAGCTGCCCCCACTTTTAGAAGTATACTTGAAAAAATTGTTTCCTACAATCCTTACCTTATTCAAACTCAATAACTTTTATCATGTTAGTACTTCCGGAAACACCAACTGGTACTCCTGAAGTTACAACAACACTATCACCTTTAGAAACGTAATCCTTTACTAAATTTTTTGCTATTTCTAGCATTTCATCCGTTGATTTTGCAGGTTTAACTAATCCCGGTATTACCCCCCAAACATGTTTTAGTTTTCGTAGGGTATCTTCTTCTGGACTTAGAGATATTATTATGCACGATGGTCTAAATTTCGATATCTGTTTTGATGATATACCTGTTTGTGTGAAGTTTACAATGAACTTTGTGTTAAGTTTTCTAGAGATTTGACTTGCAGCAAATGCTATTGATTCTGTTAGATCGTCTGTTTGTGGGTATTCGTAAAACTTGTAAAGTTTTTTGTACAGTTCGCTACTTTCTACAGTTGATATTATGCTTCTAAGTGTTTTTACTACTTCAACGGGGTAATCACCGGCAGCTGTTTCTCCTGTTACCATTAGCCCATCTACTCCATCAAGTATGGCATTTGTTATATCTGATACTTCTGCTCTTGTGGGTTTTACGTTTTTCGTCATTGATTCAAGCATTTGGGTTGCTACTATTACAGGTTTACCAGCTAATCTGGATTTTTCTACTATCATCTTTTGTACTAACGTCACTTCGTTTAATCCAAATTCTACTCCTAAATCTCCCCTTGCTACTATTATGGCATCAGATACGTCTATTATGTTGTCTATGTTTTGTACTGCTTCTACCATCTCTATCTTTGCAATTACTGGTATTACCTTTTTGTTTTTTATAATTATATCCTTAGCTTGTTTTACATCGTTTGCATTTCTTACAAACGAAAGAGCAATTAAATCAACGTTGTGGTCTATACAGAATTTAATATCGTTAACATCTTTCTCGGTTATTGAGGATATACTTAGCTTTGTAAAAGGTAGATTTACACCTTTTCTTTCTTTTATTTTACCTCCGTGTATTGTTTTACACACAAAGTATGATTCAAATACCTCCGAAACTATTAGCTCTATCATTCCGTCATCTATCAAAACTTTATCTCCCTTTTTTATCTCTTTAGTTATTGGTTCGTAGTCAACCCATATACTCTTTGGTAGCTCACTTTTAACTTTTTCAAAGTTTGGTTTATTTGTTATTAGTATTTCTTCACCGTCACTTACTTCAACTTCTAAGTCTGATCCGACCCTTATTTTAGGACCTTGTATGTCTCCCATTAGCCCTAATATTGTGTTAAACCTTTTTTCTGCATCTCTTACTAAAGTTACACTGAGTTTATGGTCATCGTGTGTGCCGTGTGAAAAATTCATCCTGAAAACATCAACTCCATGTAGTGTAAGTTGATCAACTACCTCTTTTTTCCTTGATGAAGGTCCTAAACTTGCGATTATTTTTGTTCTGTTTACGTACCTATCGTTTAATTTAGAAAGCATACTACCCCCTGGGTTTATTTTACGTTTTCTTCAATTTTTTCTATTGAAAGTTTATCTCTTGTGTTTTGTATGTATTTTGCTACTTCTTGTTGAATTTTTTGGTTTCTTATTTGGACTCTTAGTAATTCTTCCGCTTTTTCGGCTGGAATATTGTTTTGTCTGAAGTATTCTCTATTTTTATTGTAAAGTTCTTCAACTTCTTTCTCTGATACTTGGATTTTGTTTATATCTATTTTTTTGTATAGAAATCCGTCAACTACGGATTTTCTTAAAGATATCCTTGATATTGTATTCCATTCTGCTGATGATAAAAACCCTTGATTGTAAGCGTCTATTACCAAAACTAATTCGTTTATTACATTCTCAAGGTAATTCTTTTTAGTTGCTAGATCGTTTAGGTATAGACTTTTTTTTGATGCATCTCCTGCTGATAAGGTTTCTACTACGAATAGGTATTCTTTGTTAAATTCATCTGTTGGAAGGTAGTAATCGCCAATTTTTGCTACGTACGATGAAGGTTTGGTTTGTGATAAACCGAATGATTCTATAAGTGAGGAAGGAATTTTGGGTTTTGCGGATATTAAACTGTTTGCTAATAGGGTTATTATTACTCCCAAAATTAAAGATACTAACGCTACTGATAAATAAGGAAAAATTTCTTTCATTTTCATAGTAAATCCTCCAAAAACATATACCTATGATAATGGAGAATGTTACTTAAAGTCAAAATGTTTTCTAACTTTACTGGTTTTT
>CALFVP010000124.1 GCA_937928175.1 uncultured bacterium
TTGCACTTGGTAGATCTATCTTGTTAATCACAGGTAATATTTCTAATCCTTCTTCAAATGCAAGAAGAAAGTTAGTAAGTGTTTGAGCTTGAACTCCTTGTGTTGCATCAACAAGTAATAAAGCTCCTTCACACGCTTTAAGTGCCCTTCTTACTTCAAAGTTAAAATCTACGTGTCCTGGGGTGTCTATAAGGTTAAATGTGTAAACTTTGCCATCTTTTGATTTGTATTTAAACGTTGCTGATTGTGCTTTAACGGTAATACCGTGTTCTCTCTCAACCGGCATAAAATCAAGAGCAGGTGTATCACTGTTATCTTTTTCTTTTATTCCCCCTATTTCTAAAAGCCTGTCAGCTAAAGTTGATTTACCATGATCTATGTGAGCTATTATAGAAAAGTTTCTAATCTTTTCAATTTCAATCATATTTAATAAATTTTAATATATTGTTACCTTATCAAGACAAGTAAAATTTTGGGTAATTTATGTTTAATTTGAATTGGTAAACAAAGTTTTTGTATTATTTTCAAAGGTAAGAGTATGAAAAAGTGGATTTTTTCTATATTGTTTTTGCTTCTAACAAAGTACGTTTTCACTGTTGATTTCTGGGAATTTAAAACGCTAGTAGGGAGTGTTTTTAATAGTGATCTGGAAAAAAAGTTTTTTGAAGATTATAGAAAGTTAGGTAAAATATCTGATATTGATACTTGGTTGTTGATGGCTTCTGGAGTTTACGATAACGAAAAAATTAAGTATTACAGAAACTTTATTGATAAATTGGTTAGTGATATTAGTAATAGTTTGGTAGGTCAAAAGATTTCAAGGTATGATTTAGCAAAGTATATATTTGATTATTTGCATAAGAATATTTTTAGGGACTATCTTGAGAAATCTACAGATCTTGATCAATTAATTGATAGTGGGTATTACAACTGTGTTAACTCAACTGCTATGTATAACTTACTGCTAAAAAGATTTGGGTACGAACCTAAAGTTATTCAATTACCTGATCATATATTTTCTGTTTTGTATTTTGATGGTTACAAGATAGAGATAGAAACAACTGCAAGGAAAGGTTTTGATGTTGTGAGAAATCCAGAAGCAATAAAGGAGTTAAAAAGTAGGACATCTTACGTGTATGTGCCTGAAGGTAAAGGTAGTAGAGTAGAGATAGGTGATAATGGTTTGATTGCTTCAATGTATGCAAACCAAGTTTTGAATTATAAAGACATTAGCAATTACACAGAAATTCTGAAATGTTCAATCAAAGCTCTAATTTTGGAGACAAATTTGTTTTTAGCGTACACTAACTTAAGAAGTGCTTACATTGGTTTGTTTACAAAAGAGGTGAAAGTAGGGAACTATCAATTTGCTATAAATCTTGCCGAAGAGTCCCTTAAAATATTTCCTAACGATAGAGAAATTAAAGATTTTTTGAAAATTTCTTACTACAATTACGTACTAGACTTAATAAACTTGGGTGAGTTTTCAAAATCTGCTCAGATAATTCTTTTTTTAAAAGATGAGAAATTTGAATACTTTAATTCAGTAAAGGAACTTATTGGTTACCTTGTTTACAAGTGGGGTAAAGATAAAATTTCAAAAGGAGATTATGAAGGTATTTTTTACGTTATAGATTTTGGTTATAAAATTGATAAGTATGGAACGTATTCGGCAGGAGTTAATTTATTGATTGATTTGTCTAAAGTTTTTTTGGCTAAAAAAGATTATAAAAAAGTGATATTTTACAATAAACTGTTTTTAAGCAAGTTTCCTGAGGGTAGTGAAGCAAAACGAAACCTTGGATATTATTACAATTTATGGGGTTTGGAGCTAATGAATTCTGGACTTTTAGAAGATTCTATTAAAGTTTTTGAAGAAGGAATAAAAGATTTACCAGATGATAATGTTATTAAACAGAATTGTTCTATTAGTTATGCTAAACTTTCGCAGTTATACTTTGAGAAAAAAGATTTTGAAAGTTCTATGATATTTATAAACAGGGCTATTGAGCTTAATAACTCTAAACAACTTAACGAGATTAGAAGAAATATTTTCGTTGCTTGGGCTAAGTACCTAGCTTTTTCGGAAGAAAACTTCTCTAAAGCTAAGGAAGTTTGCCAAAACGGTTTGAAAATATACCCAAATGATGTTGAAATTAAATTGGTTTACGATTATGTTATTAAGAAAACTAAATAGATGTAGATTTAAGTAAATATGGATTTACTTGTGACTATAAAACCATATATATCGGGAATAATAGAGGTATCTTTGATATGGTTTATAGTGTACAAAACTCTTGATTTTTTGAATAAAACTAAAGCAAAGGCAATAATAAATGGGATTTTAGTGTTTATATTAATTGGATTTGTATCAAAGTTTTTCAAGTTGGAAGTTATATCTTGGTTTTTTGATGTTATTATAAACTATTCTGTTCTTATTCTTATTCTTATTTTTAGAGAGGAGATAAGGGATATATTGCTTCATTTAGGATCTTTTAGAGTACTTAGCAAAAGGAAGTTAAAAACTAAGCAGTACGCTCATGAACTTAAAGAGTTAATTGAGGCTATAAATATAATGTCCGAGGAAAAAATAGGAGCTTTGATTGTACTTGAAAGAAGAGTGCCCTTGGATGTTTACATAGGTACAGGGATACAGTTTAACACTAGTATTTCTAAAGATAGACTTATTGGTATATTCAATAAAAATTCTTCTTTTCACGATGGAGCAGTAATAATAAGGGGATTGAAAATAGTGGCTGTTGGGTGTGTATTACCTATTGGTCCATTGCCCCCGGATCTACCTAACGATAGAATATCGAAAAGGCTTGGTACAAGACATAGAGCAGGGTATGGAATTTCAAGAGAAACTGATGCAATATCAATAATTGTATCCGAGGAAACAGGAAAAATATCCTTATCGATGGATTTCTATTTCAATTACGATGTAGACTTAGAGGTGGTAGAAGATGTCATTAAAGACTACTTTGAGCAATTTAGTAGATAAGGTATTGGATAATTTAATACTAAAAGTAATTTCACTTTTTATAGCAGTATTGTTATGGTTTTATATAAAAGGAATAACTAATACAGAGTATGATTTTTATTTACCTTTGAACTATGTTGGCTTACCTTTTGATAAAGTTATAGTCAATCAGTCATCCCTTCCAAAGTATGCACTTGTTAAGGTCAAAGGTGAAAGAGAAAGAGTATCAAAACTTCTTGAATTACCAAAAAATTCAATTTACGCTTTAGTTGATTTATCTAAAATAAACGTTAAAAATCTGTATAAAGTGGAAGTGGTCTTACCAGAAGATATGAAAAGTTTTGATGTACAGGTTTACCCAAGTGAACTTTTTGTAGATATTGACGATATTGTGGAAACAAATTTAGCAATTGTTGTGAAAAACTCAAAAGATTACGTAGTGATTCCTAATGTTGTCCAAGTCAGAACAATTTCTAGAAATTTGAAAAGTATGACTAATTTGGAATTAGAAGTGGATGTAAACAAAAAATTCGATAAATTGTCTTTACAAAACTATCCGTTTGTTACGTTTATACCTGATTTCGTAATTGTAAGTAATACTAATAATTAATTTCTTAAACTATGAGAAAAGTTAGATGTTATTTTATAATTTTAGTATTATGAAGGAATGTGTTATTATAACTTTACCTCCTATAAGTATAGATAATTTGCTTTGTTTATCTGAGGATAGGAGTTTTCATGAAATATACGTTGGTGGTAGATTTAAAATAGTTGATTGGCTGATAGGTAACTTTGAAAGGTTGGGAATTGAAGATTTTGTTATAATAACTAACAATAGGTCAATAGAAAGTCATATTAGTATTGCTTGGCAGGATTTGAAAGTGTTGGTTATTGTTAATAAAAAAGGCTTTTTTAAGTTTGAATTTTCAAATTTTAGTGTAAGTCAGTATATTGTACAGGACTTAAATTTAGGTGATTCTGTTTTTGATTTAGAAAACTTTTTGTATCAAAACTACAGAAAAGTGTTATGGTCTTTAGGGTACCCTATATGGTTTCCGTTGGAGGATTATTTTCAAGAGTTAAAAAACTTTTCAATAGGGTTATTATATTCCAAGCTTGGTTCATCTCAGTACTATCATACCTTTATACTATCTCAAAGGTATTTTTCTGAGGCTTTAGAAGCTATAAGGAATGAAACTGTAAATACTTTTATACAGACATACAAATCTAACAATTCCTATGAAACTAAATACTTTTTATTTTTCCCGTTTTCCAATTTGAAGGAATATTTTAAGATGAACTTGAGTATATTGGATCAAAAGGTTATAAACGAGTTTGAGACTGTGTTTGGCAAGTATCCTATAAGGAGTAAATCCCAGTTTTTTTCTCCTGCGGTTATTGGTAGAAATGGTAGGTTCGTTAATTCTCTTATAGGTGATAATTCTTTTGTAGATGGAGTAATTGAGAATAGTATAGTGTGTCCTAATGTTAGGATAGAAAAAGATACAAAGGTAAGGAATGCTATAATTTATCCAGGAAATTGGATAGGTAAGAATGTTGAAATTAATAATGTGATAATAGATGAGTTTAATTTAGTTTATAAGTTTCCAAACATAGCTGATGATTGTGTTTTGGGTGGTAAGGGGTTAGGAGCTCCTAATACAAGGTATCCTTCTGTAATGAATTTTGATGCTACGTTGATAGGTAAAAACGTTATTTTACCGAAAAAGGTACAGGTAAGTTTGAATGCTTACATTCCTTCAAATACCGATGTGACTAAATTGAAACTAGGTAGATATATAAAAAGTAGTACAGTTTTTTAGGAGGTAGTAATGAGAAAAGTTATACCAGCTATTGATGTGTACGATGGTAAGGTTGTTAGGTTAACAAGAGGAGATTTCTCACAGATGGTTGTTTACTCTGAAAATCCTTTAGAGGTGGTAAAATTTTTTAGATCTAGAGGCTTTAAGAGGATTCATTTAGTTGACCTTGAGGGTGCTAAAAATGGAGAAATTAGAACTTTATCGCTGATTAGAGAGATAAAGTCTAGTTTTAGTGATGTTGTAGTGCAATTTGGTGGTGGTGTGAGGTCTTACGAAGTTGCAAAAAACGTTTTAGAGGCTGGGGCTGATTTTGTTATTGTTGGCACAATGTTTGTTAAGGCACCTGAAGAGTTTAAAAAAGTACTAGACAGTTTTAGAGATAGATTAATACTTTCTCTAGATATTAACGTTGATAAAGTTGTTGTACATGGATGGCAAGCTGATACTTCTTTAACCGTTGATGAATGTTTTGAAAGAGCTATTAGAATGGGAGTTATTAGGATAATGTCAACAGATGTAACAAGAGATGGTACTTTGCTTGGTCCTAATATTAGTTTTGTATCTTCTTTGCTTAATACCATTAGAAAAAAGTATTTCGATTTAATTATTGAAGATGTAATGAGTTTAGATTCCATTAAGAGTATAATAAACGAGAGCTTGGAGAGTTTAGTAAAGAGTGTGAATGATTTTATTGATACTTTGAAAAGTCCGTACTCAGGAAATTACGAAGTTAGAAAAAGAATAGAAGAGTATGATGAAAGTATTGAAAAGTACAAAGAGATAATAAAGGCTAACATACCTTGGGAAGAAATATTCAAAAAACATCCAAAACCTTTGTTAATAGTATCTGGTGGTATTTCAAGCGACAGTGATATTGAAGAGATTTTAAAAGTTAGTGATGATTTTTTGGAAGGTATTATTGTAGGTAAAAGTATATATGAAGGTAGGTTATCAATGTTTAACGTTAGATAATACATTTTTCAGGTGGTAGGATGGAAGTAATAAGAAGTATAGACAAGATTCCTAAAATGAAAAGAGCAGCGATATCAATAGGTGTGTTTGATGGTGTACATATAGGACATAGAAAAATACTTAAAAGTATGGTAGAGAAATTTAAAAGTTCGGGTAAAGAAGATTGTTATTTGTGCGTGTTAACTTTTCAGAATCATCCAGATTGGCTTAGAACTAAGACAATATCACCAAAGCTTATCTCACCAGCGTATTATAAGCTTGAAATTTTTGAAAAAGAGTTTAATATAGATAAAACCTTTATAATAAGGTTTTCACCTTTTTTTCAAAGTATGGAACCTGAAGAATTTTTGGATTTACTTTTGTCAAGGGTTGATGAGTTAAGTATATTTGTTGGGTATAATTTTAGGTTTGGTTATCAAGCACGGGGAGATATAGATTTCTTAATAAGAAATGCTAGTAGGTTTGGTTATGGACTTTTTATTGCCGATTTGGTAACCTACAACGGAATAAAAGTAAGTAGTACTAAAATAAGGGAATTAATCCGTAACGGTGATATAGAATTAGCAAATACTCTTCTTCAGAGAAAGTTTTTTATGGAAGGTAAGGTTATAAAAGCTAAGGGTTTAGGAAAAAAAATAGGTTTTCCTACGGCAAATATAAGGAGTAAGTTCCAGATTTATCCGCTTTCGGGTGTTTACGGTACTGTAACAGAGATTGATAATAAAAGATACAAAAGTTTGACTCATGTAGGTGAGTCAATAACGTTCGGTGGAGATCCATCTGATGTTGAAACGCACATAATAGGTTTTAACAAAGATATATACGGTAAAAGAATAAGAGTGTATTTTCACAAGTACTTGGGAGAAACGAAGTTTGTAAGTTCGATAAGTGAACTTAGCCAACTTATAAAAGAGTACGTTGATATGTGGGAAAGTGAGGAAGTAGTATTATGATGAATATAGATTCAGAAAAGATTTTTCTTGAAGATTGTAAGATATTGGATATATCTTTACTTGGTCAATACTTAGAGGTAGTACTGGAATCTTTTTATATATCTAAGTACGTAAAACCAGGGCAATTTGTAAATGTTAAACTTAAAACACCTTTTTTTAGAAGACCGTTTACTTTGTTTGATAAGGGTACAAATTCTTTTTCTATACTAGTTAAGATTGTTGGCAAAGGTACAAAAGAGATATCAGAAATGAAAAGAGAGCAGTTTTTAAACGTTTTAGGTCCTTTGGGTAATTCTATTTTTGATTTTGATTTGTACGGTCTGGATGCTATTGATTTGGTTGCTGGAGGGGTTGGTATTGCTAACATGTTATCTGTTGCAAAACTTTTTAAAGCTTCCAACAAAAAAGTTAGATTATTCTGGGGAATAAAAACAAAATCTGAGTATTTTGAAAAGTTTTTTGAATACTTTGATGAGATTTTTATATCTTCTGAGGATGGTTCAATTGGCCAAAAAGGAGTTATAACTCAAGTACTTAATGAAAATTATACTGGTAACAAAGTTTATGCTTGTGGTCCAGTTAAAATGCTAAAAGCAATCTTGGAGGATAAAGTAATATTACCTAATGATGTTGTATGCTCGCTTGAATCTGTAATGGGGTGTGGTATTGGAATATGTTACGGTTGTAGTATTGGTAACTCTCAATACGGTTACAAGTTAGTATGTAAAGATGGTCCTAACTTCTTATTAAGTGAAATAAAGAGTTTAATATAAGTTTGTTCAATTTTGTTAATTGTTTTGTTTTGTTGATATAGGTTTTGTTTTTTTAAATAATATTTACGATTGGAGTGAATTTATGATTACTTTAGTTGTTGGAATGCAGTGGGGTGATGAAGGTAAAGCTAAGGTTATTGATCTTTTAGCTTCTAGTTACGATTATGTTGTTAGGTATCAAGGTGGAGCTAACGCTGGACATACCGTTGTTGTTGATGATAAAAAATTCATATTTCATCTTTTGCCTTCTGGACTTATGAATCCTAGTGCTATTGTTGTTGTTGGTAACGGTGTTGTTATTGATATTGATCAACTTTTTGATGAAATTCAAAGTCTTGAAAATCTTGGGTTTCCAGTTAGAAATAGAGTTATTATAAGCGATAAAGCACACGTTGTGATGGAGTACCATAAGATAATAGATTCTCTTAGAGAAAAAGCATCACCAAAAAAAATAGGTACTACTTCAAGAGGTATAGGTCCTTGTTATGAAGATAAAATTTCAAGGCGTGGAATTAGAATTAGTGATATTGTTAATTTAGAGGTTAATCAGCTTGCTAAGAAGATCGAAACATTTGCTCAAGAAAAAGTATTTTTGATGAAGAATCTTTACAACTATGATTATGATTTTAATGCTTTGAAACTTGCTGAAAGTTGTAAAAGTAAGTTTGAAAGTTTGGGAGTTGAGGTTAGAAATACGGAAATTTTGTTAAATCGAGAGATAAATAGTGGGAAAAGTGTTCTTTTTGAAGGAGCACAAGGTATATTACTTGACATAGATTTTGGTACATATCCTTACGTTACATCTTCGAATGCTTCGAGTAGTGGGGTTTCAACTGGTACTGGGGTTTCTCTTAAGAAAGTTGATAATGTTATAGGTATAGTAAAATCTTACACAACGAGAGTTGGAGAAGGACCATTTCCTACTGAGCAAGATAACGATATTGGACAAGAAATAAGAAATAAAGGTGGTGAGTTCGGTGCAACTACTGGAAGACCTAGAAGATGTGGTTGGCTTGATCTGCCACTTCTTAGGTACTCTTCTATAGTTGGTGGAATTACTGAAATATTCCTTACAAAAATTGATGTTCTATCTGATTTAGATGAAATAAAAGTTTGCACAGATTACAGTATTGATGGAGAAATTTTTGATATGCCACCGTTTATGGATCCACAAACACTTTATAGCGTTAAACCAATTTACAAAACGTTTAAAGGATGGAAAAAGAAATTGTCAGATGTAAAGAAATTCGAAGACTTCCCAAAAGAAGCAATAGCTTACATCGATTTCATTCAACAATCTCTAAATGTTCCTATAACTTACGTATCTGTTGGTCCTGAAAGACATCAAACCGTTATCTTAAAATAGAATTTCATCTCCTGGTTTTATATTTATTTCACTTGAAACGTTTGATAGTATCTCTAATACGTATTTTGAAGGTTTTGATGAAGTAACTTGTTTTGTTGATAGAGGTTCTGGGTAAAAAACATCTATTACTTTTTTATTTGAATCTATAAATATTATCGCTAGTGGTAGATAAGTATTTTTCATCCAAAACGATAAGTATTGTTCTTCTGGAAATATGAAAAGCATACCTTCGTTTGTTTTGATCGTCTTTCTAAACATTAGTCCTAATTCCCATTCTTTCCTGGAGCTTGCTACCTCACACGTGAATTTTATATTCTTTACGTATACGTTAGTTTTTTGTTTAGTTTTTTGTGTGTACAAACTTGGTATTGCTAAAGATCCTGGTAGTATTAGTAAGAGAATTATTATTATAATCTTCTTCATACAATTACCTTACTGTGCCCATTCTATTTATTATTGTATCTAGCATTGAGTCTATGTATGTTATAAACCTTGCTCCTGCTTCGTAAGCTCTTTGGTAAGATATGAGTTTTGTTAATTCTTCATCTAAGTTAACACCTGATATAGATTCTCTGAGTTTCTTAAGATTTTGGATTACAAGTTCCTGTTTTTTATAAGCGACTTCTGATATGTTTCCTCTTGTACCTACATCTCCAATAATAAACTTTAAATATTCAAGGAAGGTACTATCTCTTTCAAGCATAATTTTTTTATCTTTAAGTCCTGCTATTAACAGAATGTTAGAATTATCTCCCATGCCGTTAGTTGTATCTGGTATTCTATCTCCGTTTAGGTCTTTACCTCCTGCTGCTGCAATTAATCTAGGATCTCTGTCTATAAGGGGGTTTAGATCTATCCATAAAGCTGGTTCGTCTAATGGTGATACGGAATAGTAATTTATGTTTCCCCTAATTTGAGATACTTGTTCTATGTTTTCCCAATTGAAAGAGTTTAATTCGCCACTTCCGTGTAGTATGCCTGCAAAACCTACAAGAAAATTACCACTATCACTTAAATACCTTATTACAAAGTCAGGATAATCAGAATTTTCTGACATTTTGGCTTTTATTGTGAGTTCACCTCTATGGTTAAGGTAAGCTACAACGTGTGCTCCAGAGTTATTTATTTTCTCTATAACGCTTTTAACGGTATCGTTTTCGTTGTATTCCACTGTTATATTAGGTCCCCCTGGATAATTCGGTCCAAAGTTTATTATTCCCGTTGAATTTATAAAGTCATCTAATTTAAGTTTATTTACTCCTGTTATTTTAAATATAGCTGTTTTATCGAATATTCCATCTTCGTTGGAGTCGTAATTACCTCTCAGATCAGGAGTTATAGGTTTTTTTACCCAGAAATCTATTCCTGTTGTGCCATCTAGTCCAAAACCATCCCTATGTATTTCGTTAACCGATTCGATAAGGTTTATAGCAAAAGAGTTAATTCTTTTCATATCGTTCAATAGATCAATATCTCTTGCGTATATAAGTCCTAAAAGTTCACCATCCGAAACTTTAAGTTTTCTTTCCGAACTTCCTATGTAAAGATCAACAAAACCTTTATTTTGAGAATTTGGTATTCCTATAATTTCGTGATAATGTTCACCTTGTACTAGTATTTCACTACCTACTGTAACTATAAATTCATCTTTATCACTTCTACCAACCCTTACATTCATGATTTTTGAAAGTTTTTCAATAATTGCATCTCTTCTATCGTAAAGGTCATTGGGGTTATCTCCTAAAGCTTCAAGTTTTTGAATTTGATTGTTTAGGTGAGCAATCTCTTTTATATATCCGTTTATTTCGTTTATTTTCTGTTTTATTAACTCGTTTGCTTGTTCCCTGAGTTTTACGATAGAATTGTATTCATGTCTTATTTGGCTTGCTAGTGCTTTTGCTTTCTCTACTAAAACTACTCTAGATGATATCTCTGTTGGATCCATTGAGACTTTATGTAAAGCGTCAAAGTATTCATCTAGTGCAGTTCTTATATTTGGTCCTTCTGGTTCGTTGTATATAAGTTGAAGTTGATATAAAAATTTTCTTCTTGCTTCCCAGAAACCAAGAGTACCGTTTTCAAAAATTATTCTGTCATCGAGAAATTGATCTCTAGCTCTGACTATATCCTCAACAGCAACACCTGTGCCTATTTGCCCCGGGGTTGTTTCTCTATTCCAAGATGGATCGTATATAGGATGAAAAGATTTTAAGTGTATAACTTGTCTAGAATATTCTGGATTATTTAGGTTTGATATGTTGTGACCTGTGGTTTTTAGTGCATCAGAATGAGCTAATAAACTCTTTCTACCTACCTCAAGATTATGAAAACTTGATAGTATGGCCATAATTACACCTCTCTTAAATGAATCGGAAAAATATACTCATTTTAAATGATTTTAGTATATCTTGATTTTGCTAGTAGAAGTTAATTAACTTTAGTTTATGAAAAACTTTTTAGTGAAAGTTATAGAATTTTATCAAAAGTTTGTAGGACCGCTAAAGGGGCATACTTGTAGGTTTTATCCTACTTGTTCTGAATATACCAAGCAAGCCATAGTAAAACACGGGATATTCAGAGGTATTTGGCTAGGAGTAAAAAGAATATTGAGATGTAATCCTTTC
>CALFVP010000125.1 GCA_937928175.1 uncultured bacterium
CCAAAAAACCTATAAAACGGATCTTTGTAAGAATACTCAACAACATCTTCACTCTTTATATTAACAACAGCAGGAGAAACATTTCTAGCAACTTCGTTCAAAACCTTTTGAACAGCGTAAGCGTACTTATACTCTTCAGGTAACTTTGAAATATCAACACTCCCAGCAAATAACAAACTACCATCCTTACTACAACTACTACCTAAAAAACCAAAAGAAAATATAATCCCAAACAAAAAACCAGTAAGAAACAAATTCAAAATAAACCAATTTTTCATTAACCTATAAAAAAACCTTTTCATAATCACCTCCAAATAAAAACTCTAATGAAAATTCTAAACCTACCTAAAAAACATTTTCAAATTTCTAGAAAAGACCCCAACAATTTGATATTACTTTGGAAAATTATTAAAAATTACTTAAAGTGAAAGAATTTGACAAACTTCTTGAAATTGTAAGAACCTTAAGATCTCCAAATGGATGCCTCTGGGACAGAGAGCAAACTCTTGAAAGCATCTTAGAAAACATAATAGAAGAAGCATACGAAGTTGTAAATGCCATAAACCAAAAAAACTTCAACAAAATAAAAGACGAAACTGGTGACTTAATACTTCAAGCAGTATTTATATCTCAAATAGCTTTTGAACTAAACAAGTTTTCAATAAAAGAAGTTTTAGAAAACCTAAACGAAAAATTAATACACAGACATCCACACGTATTCAAAAACGAAAAAATACCAAAAAACATAGAAGAAGCCCTAAAACTATGGGAAAATAAGAAAAAAGAAAGCAATAACATCCTAGAAGAAGTACCTACAAACCTACCAACCTTACTGTACATATACAAAGTTATACAAAAAGCAAAAAGAAAAAATATACTTAAAGTATCCGAAAATGAATTATTAACCAAAATAAACGAAAGTACCAAAAAACTAGATTTACTGGATAACGAAAGTATTGAAAACTTAGCATTACTACTAATATCGTTACTTTCCTACAGAAACGTAAGAACAGAAATAAACTTAAGAGAAAAATTCCTTAAATTAGCAAAAGAAATTCTAGAAAAGTTTTAAAAAAGGGAGATTTTATCTCCCTTTTAGTATACTAAAGTCCTAATGACTTTCTTATTTCTTTTATCTTAGAATCTGGAATAGGATAGTATCCAACTGTTTCTGCAACTTTTTGTCCTTCTTTAGATAAAGCCCAAGAGAGATAATCTCTAATTTCTTTTCTAGCCATAACATCTTCCGTTAAGTAGATGTAAAGATACCTAGAAATTGGGTAAAGCTCTTTAACAACGTTTTCAACGGTTGGGGGATAAGCAGGCTGACCTTTATCCTTTGAAATGCTCAAAGACTTAGCTCCCTTAAGGTATCCTATACCACCGTATCCTATTCCATACTTATCTTTCTTAACAGCATTCAAAACAGAAGCAGTACCTGGCATATTTTGTGCAAAAGGTGAAAAATCTTCGTTTTCAAGCACAACCTCTTTAAAATAAACGTAAGTACCTGAATTGTTCTCTCTTGAATAGAGTTTAATGGTTTTATTTTCCCACCCTAGTTCAGACCAATTCTTTATCTTACCAGTAAAAATGTCCTTTAAAGTTTTCATATCAAGTTCCTTCAAAGGATTAGCATCGTTAACGTACACAGAAAGACCATCCAAAGCAACAGGTACTTCTATAACCTTAGAACCTCTTTCCTCAACTTTACTTTTCTCTTTGTCTTTTATGGGTCTTGATGAATTAGCAAGATCAGTAGTACCATTAATAAGAGCAGCTATACCAGTACCAGATCCACCACCAGTAACCTGAATAACAATACCCTTATTCTTCTTCATGTAAACTTCAGCCCATCTTTGACCAAGTATAACCATTGTATCAGATCCTTTAACAGTTATTACTTTAGACTGAGATAGAGCAAAAGGTGCAATAATCAAAGTAAACGCTACGATTATCGCTATAACTTTGAAAGCTTTCATATAAACCCTCCTATATAATTTTATCAAAACGATAAACAGACAATGAAAACAAAATGTAAAATAATAGCAAATTAAACATAAATTTCAAAAAACTTTACCCTAGACCTAAAACCTCTCTTCAAACTAAAGATTTAGGAACACCAAAGTACTCCAATAAAACCTCAACAAGCCTAAAGTTAACTTTACCTTCAATTGGTTGAGCATTAACACCAACTTCATACTTTCCTTCACAAACTTTTCTCACAAACTCTTTCTTTGAATTAACCTTAACCCTAACCTCTATAACCATAACTCAACAAAGTATACCTTAAAACCAAAATAAAACTCAAAAAATGTATACTTACTAAATTGATACTATTATCAACTAGTTATATAATTCAATTCTGTATTTATGCTAGCTAAAAGAATAATTCCCTGTTTAGATATAGACAAAGGTAGAGTTGTAAAGGGTGTTAAGTTTGGTAATATAACCGATGCTGGTGATCCTGTAGAAAACGCAATAGCATACAACAATACCATGGCCGATGAAATTGTTTTTCTTGATATAACTGCTTCATACGAAGATAGAAAGACTTTAGTAGAAGTAGCTAGAAAAGTTGCAGATAACATATCTATACCGTTTACCATAGGTGGCGGAATAAGAAGTATTGATGATATTAGAGAAATGTTAATGTCTGGTGCAGATAAGGTATCTATAAATACATCTGCTGTAAAAAACCCAAATATTATAAGCGAAGGAGCCGAAAAATTTGGTTCACAATGCATAGTAATCGCAATAGATACAAAAAAAGTAAACGGTATTCACAAAGTTTTTATAAAAGGTGGTAGAGAAGAAACAAACATCGAAACTGTAGAATGGGCCATGAAAGTTGAAAAACTTGGAGCAGGAGAAATACTATTAACAAGCATAGACGCAGATGGAACAAAAAACGGCTATGATATAGAAATACTTAAGGAAGTATCAGAATCTGTAAAAATACCGGTCATAGCATCAGGAGGAGCAGGTAAAAAAGAACATTTCCTTGAAGTATTCACTAAAACAAAATGCACAGCAGCACTAGCTGCCTCAGTATTCCACTTCAAAGAAATAGATATAATAGAATTAAAAAACTACCTAAAACAAAACAATATACCAGTAAGGCTATAAGTTTGTATCATATCTATTTACAAAAGTAACTTCCTTAGAGTTTTTAACAAAAAGAATGTAAAGTACAGAATCAGAAAAAATAGAAGTAACATCTTCGGATGTTGTAAAAATTATCTTTGAAGTGTTTTTGTAATCTTCCATAATTTCGATAAGTCTAAGTTTATCTGCAGCATCAAGCTGAGAAAAAGGTTCATCAAGAAGTATTAACCTAGGATTCATAGAAAAAGCCCTTGATATAGAAATAAGCTTTGATTCTGTGGGACTCAAATTAGATGGTAATTCGTACTTTAAATACCTCAAATTAAATAAATCAAGTACTCTATCAACCTCTTTATCTATTTCGGATTGAGAAAGGTTAGTATTGTAAAACAATGGTAGAGCTATATTGCTAAAAACGTCTATATTACTTATAAGAAAAGTATCCTGAAAATGTATAGAAACTCTTGTATGTAAAGACATCATTTTAACTTTGCTAGCTCTGGATGTATCAATATCCATAACAGTAATCGTACCTCTGGAAGGTTTAAGAATACCTTTCATAAGTTTCAGTAAAGTACTTTTACCTTTTCCAGTATCAGAAACAATACTAGTTATACCACTTTCAGGAAGACTAAAAGTTATATCTTCAAAAATATAATCTCTCTGATTGTATGAAAAAAAAACGTTTCTAAACTCTACCAAAGACATACCTACCTTTCATCTTCAAAATCCTCTTCGATATCATCAAAATCTTCATCAAATTTATCTTCCAAATCTTCTTTATACCTAGTTCTATCAAAATCTTCATCGTAAGAAAAATCAGACGAAGAAAGATCATTAAATTTCCCAATCTCCTTAATAAATGACAATTCAACACTACCAACAGGTCCATTCCTTTGCTTTGATATTATAATTTCCACTATGTTCTTTTTATCAGTGTTAGGATTATAGTATTCATCTCTATACAAGAAAGCAACTAGATCCGCATCTTGCTCAATACTACCACTCTCTCTAAGATCCGAAAGTATTGGTCTTTTGTCTATTCTTTTTTCCACACTTCTTGAAAGCTGAGAAAGAACTATAACTGGAAGGTTTAATTCCTTAGCCAAAGATTTCAAATTTCTTGAAACAAAACCTATCTCTTCGTTCCTACTCCTTACTATAGAAACACCTTTTGGTACCTCTATTATTTGTAGATAGTCAATTATAATAACATCTATTCCTTTTTCCTTTGCAAAGATTTTTCTTGCTTTTGATTTAATATCAATTATTGATGCAGAAGGGGTATCATCAATTATAACATCAAGAGAAGAAAGTTTTATAGCAGCTTCAAGTATAGATTCCCAATCAGATTCTCTAATATTTCCAGTCCTAAGAGATTTTAGGTCAATCCTAGATTCAGTGGAAAGTAACCTTTGAACTAACTGCTCTTTTGACATCTCAAGAGAGAAAAATAAAACTTTTTTACCTTCTTTTGCCATGTTTAAACACAAGTTCAAAGCAAACGCAGTTTTACCCATTGACGGTCTACCAGCAAAAACTATCAAATCACCTTTCTGAAACCCTCCTGTCATTTCATCAATAGCCGTATAACCAGAAGGAACACCTGTATAAACTGTTTTCTCTTTAGCTAACTTCTGTATACCCTTTAACGTTTCAACAACAATGTCCCTGAGCTTAAAATAATTATACTGCCTCCTTACATCTATCGACTCAAGTAATTTCCTCTCAGAAATCTCAATCACCTCAAATATATCAACCCCATCCCTCATTGCAATATCTAT
>CALFVP010000126.1 GCA_937928175.1 uncultured bacterium
AAAACAAAAAAACTTTAAACTCCCAAATTCCTAAAAAATACCTAATCCTCCTAAAACCTCAAAAAGGTACATAGTACCCTTTCAGAAATAGTACCCCTTTGGAATATGTTATCTAAGTTATGATTATTTGAAAAATAATACGATTATTGGAAAAATAAAATTTCAGAGTGGTTTTTGCAGTTAGATTTTTTATGTATTACTTTCTAAATCTAAACTATCAAAATATCTCTATTTCAAATTTCTCAAAATTTAGATAATCATCCTTTAAGATGTACTTAATGCCATTTATTTCGTTTCTTATAAAGAATACCTTAGGTACGTTTTCAATTATGCTCCTACTTACATTAAAGTAATCAAAACCCAAAAAAAGTTTTTTACCATCCCACTTAAAATTAAATTTAGAATTAACATCACCTGAAATGTTTCCATTTCCCCTCACATTATTCGTAACAATCTCAAATTCAAAGTTTCCTTCATCAACGAAAATATGTCCTAAATCTAAGTTTAAAATTCTAGTAAGCTTATCTTGAATCTTTATATCAATAACTTCAACATTACTAACTTGAACACTACCTCTAACGTAAAGGTAATCATCCAAAATAAATTCTAAATTTTTCAAAAACCCATTACCGTAAACTTTTCCTCCCATACTAGACAAAATTAAACCAGAGTAAAGAGAAAACAAACTAAATTCAAAAGGTAGAAAATTTAGCTTAACCCTAAGCCTATCAACGTATTCAACGTTACCCCTAGCTTTAAAATTTAACTCAACTATCTTAAAATACACATTCTCAATGTAAGCGTAAAGTTTACCACCATAAAGATTTAAAATACCAGTTATAAACATGTTACCAATCTTAGGTATATCATCACCTAAAACAATCTCTCCAATCCTAATCTCAAAACTAGCATTACTCACATTTATAGGCATTCCATTCACCGAAGAAAATGAAGAGTTAGTTTCAAGAGTATAATCCAAAATTTCAGAAATATCCAACCTTTTCGATGTTATAAAAACGTTATTGATTTCAAAAACATCCTCAAAACTAATAAATCCCTCGATTTTTACATCACTTTTCGTAGTTTTAGAGTAAATAGAAACATTTACACTTCTACCTTGGAAAACAAAGTTTAAATCAACGTTTTTAAATAAACTACTTTTCATTGTAGTAGAAACGTTTAACCGAACGTTACCCAAAATGCTTACAATTTTAGGACCTACTTTAAAATTAACCTCTCCCTGAGTAACAAAATTCTCAACTAAGTTGCTAATTTTACTAAATACTTCAACATCTAAATCCTTCTTAGAAAAATTCTTAATTTTTAATCTACCGTTAATTGTATCTCCAGCAACATAAAATTCTCCAACCACGTTATCAAAAAGTTTAAAACTACCCTTAACGTTATCCTTGATGTTAACAAAGACACACAAATTCCTCACCTTAAAAGAATCTTTGTTAATACTAAAAATAGCATTGCTCACATTGAAACCGAAATTAAGCTTACCCAAATCCCCTTCAATGTATACGTTTTCGAAAACTAAAAAATTCGAATATGAAACAGAATTAACGTAAGAAAATACCTTCCCATCAATGATTTTCCCTTGGACTCTACTCAGGTTAACGTTCATCAAAATATCATTACCATGAAGATTATCAATTGAGAAGTTTGTACCATCAAAAAAGAACTTACTTTTTGTATTAACAAGGTATCCTTTAACGTTGAAATTGTTTAATCCTATATCTAAGTATTTGAGATTGAATTTTTTGCCAATGTAATAGAAAGTTATATCTTTAAATTTTATAAAATCCAGAATTACTTTCTTATCTTTTCCCTCACTACTTTCAGAAAATATTTTTTGACCTTCCTTCGAACTTAAATATTGAATTGTATTCTCAAGATCAACATCGGAAAATAATACATCAATACTACTAATCTTAGGTGAGCTAAACAAAGAAAGTAAGTTAACGTTTATGTAAACATTTTTGGAAGAAATTAGCTTTTTCTTATTCTTCGAATGTACAGTAACATCGTTAAATTCAATACCTCTTAAAAGAGAAAAAAGGTTTTTACCAACGAACTTGTATTCAACTTTAAGCGAATACTCTTTCTCCAAAATTGAAACAATACTTGAAATTAAAACTTCAGGATCAAAAATAAAACTAACATAAAAAAAACCAAGAATTAAAACCACAAAAATTAAAAGCACAAACAATGTTATTTTCCTCAAATTCATAGACTAAATTATGAAAGTACTCAAAGATTTATAGCAATGAATTTTGCAGTTTTACAACACTTCAGTTAAATTTGAAAAAATCAAATTTTTACTCTTATACTATCCTTTTTGATTAGGAGGGTAAAAGGTGAAGGATAAATTAAGGTTAGAGACTATACTTTTACATGGTGGGCAGGAGCCTGATCCAACGACTGGTGCCAGAGCTGTTCCTATATATCAGACAACTTCTTACGTTTTCAAAGATATGGATCATGCAGCTAGGTTATTCTCTTTGGAAGAAGCAGGTAACATTTACACTAGAATTATGAATCCTACTACTGATGTATTTGAAAGGAGGATGGCTCTTTTAGAAGGTGGGGTTGGTGCTTTAGCTTTATCTTCTGGGCAAGCTGCTGTAACTTACGCTATTCTAGCTTTAGCTAAACCTGGGGATGAAATAATAAGCTCAAAAAGTTTATACGGCGGTACTTATAATCTATTTAACTGGACATTTAGAAGGTTAGGAATAAACTTTCATTTTGTTGATTCTTCCAACCCTAAAAACTTCGAAGAAAAGATAAACGATAAAACGAAAGCCATATTTCTTGAAAGTATAGGTAATCCAAGACTTGATGTTCCAGATTTCGAGAAAATTTCAAACATTGCTCATAAGTATGGTTTACCTGTTATAGTTGATAACACCGTTCCAACAGGTTACTTATGTAGAGTTTTTGACTATGGAGTAGATATAGCAGTATACTCAGCAACAAAGTTTATAGGTGGACATGGTACTTCAATAGGAGGAGTTATAGTTGATTCAGGAAAGTTTGATTGGGGTAACGGTAGATTTCCAGAATTTACAACTCCAGATCCAAGCTACCATGGTCTAAGGTACATCGAATTAAAACCATTATCTTATATAATAAAGGTAAGGGTTCAATTACTAAGGGATATGGGAGCTTGTATAAGTCCATTCAATTCGTTTTTGTTTTTACAAGGACTTGAAACACTACATCTTAGAATGGAAAGACATTCTCAGAACGCTTTAACTGTTGCGAAATACTTGGAAAAGCACCCAAAAGTATCTTGGGTGAGCTATCCACTTTTGGAATCTCATCCTTCCTACGAGAATGCTCGTAAGTACTTACCAAAAGGAGCAAGTGCTTTAGTTACCTTAGGTATACCAGGAGGCGTTGAAAAAATTAAAACTTTTGTAAATTCTTTAAAACTATTTTCTCACCTAGCAAACATAG
>CALFVP010000127.1 GCA_937928175.1 uncultured bacterium
TGTTATAAATGTAGTATACTATTGTTTTTGTTGCACCTGCAGGACCACCACCTGTTAAAACGTACTGTGAACCAAACGCTTGGAATCCGTTTATAACACCAATTATTATGACAAAAAAGTTTGTTGGGGCTAGCATAGGCCAGGTAACGTAAGCAAATTTTTGTATATCGTTAGCTCCATCTATGTCTGCAGCTTCATACAAAAATGATGGAATTTGTTGTAATGAAGCAAGGTATACTAGCATAGTATAACCTACATTCTTCCAGACGTCCATTATTATTATCGCAACTTTAGCCCAATTCCCATCTCCTAACCAACTTGGTGGACTTATAACTCCTATTGCTTTTAATAACTCATTTAGCAAACCTTGATCGTTGTAAATCCATCTCCATAGCATTGCAACAGCTACAAGGTTAGAAATATACGGTAAAAAGTACAACGTTCTAAATAAAGTTATACCTTTTAGTTTTTGGTTCAACGCTAAAGCTAGTATTATCGCAAATACCATTCCTAAAGGAATCTGTATCATAAATATTATTGTGTTTAAAAAGTATCTCCAGAAATCTTTATCTCTGGTAAAAAGCCTTTTGAAGTTATCTAACCCAACAAATTGTATACCTGTTTTTCCTCCTATAAATGATCTATCAACAACACCTATAACTTCTTTAACGGGAAACCCTTCCTTAGGTTTTAATACTACTCCTTCCTGAATATTAAAGTCTTCACCAACCTTCAAAGAAGATACCTTTACTGGATACATAGCATTTGTACTATTTTTTGGTATGGTTACACTTTCCTCAAGTATTCCTAAAAAAGTTATTTTCTTTGAATAGGTTGCTCTAACTGAAACTGAAGATGCTGGTACTTCGATTCCGTCTTTGTATATTCCACTAATTACTTCTGTTATTCTACCCGGAATCTCTACTGAAGAACCTACTGAAACTTCAAATTCACTGTCGTTTACAAATTTAACTAACGTATTTGTAAAGATAGAGTTACCTTTATCATCGGTGTACGATAAAATTATCTCAACGTTAAATTCGTATTTCTCGGGGAAAACGAATGTATAATCCTCTTTACCTTTAAGTGAAATAGGTAGTATTACATTTTCTCCTATTTTTGGAAGTTTAAACGTTGTTGATTGAAGAAGAACTTGATCTAGTCTTGCAGCAAATCTTTTGGAAACTTCTATGTCTGATTCTATTATTGTTCCTTTGCTTATACTTATATCTTCTTTAGCTGGAGAAGTTGTTACAAACATAACTTCACCTTTGGAAGTTGAGGGATAGCTTATTCCATCCCACTTGGTAAGAGCTAAAAGAAAAACTGCAACAACGGGAAATGCAGTTATAAGTAAAAAGCCAAAAAAATTAGGAGATAGAAAAGCAAAAGCTGTAAAAAACTCTTTTATTGCTTTTTGCCTTTTTATTTTCCTTGATAGTTCATCCATATCATCCTCCCTCACTCTTTAAATTCTTAATTTATTTTGAACATTCAAAGTTAAGTTTTCAATATTTTTAAGAAGATACTTATCTATTAGGATAACTTTTTTATTGTTAACTAGGTCAAAAACTAAGCCCTTTTTGTACGAGTCAATTTTAATTACAATTATATTATTGTCTTTGAATATACCGTAAGGATAGTTTTCTTTTATTTCAATTTCTTCGACTTTTTTTATTTCACTAGTTTTGAAGTATTCTACGTATAGCCCCATTCTTATGAGTATTTTATTGTTAACTTCCTTTATACGAAAAGAGCTCAGTAGGTATGTAAATGTAAATAGTAATAGGGCAAAGATTGATAGAGTAATGTTGGGGTGTATTTCTTCTAGAAATACGTTTCCTATAGCAAGTTGATAAGAAAAAATGAATATCGTAAGTAGGCAAAAAAGGTATAAAGGTAAGTTTTTAAAAATTATGATTCTGAAATACTTTACATTTTTCATTCTAGACCCTTATTGTTCAGTTTATCTATCAAATTTTCTATAGGTACGGTGTTTTGTTTACCTGTTTCCATGTCTTTTAATGATACTTTTTTTTCTCTAAATTCTTCTTCTCCTACAATTACTGCGAATTTTACGCCAAGTTTGTTTGCTACTTTCATCTGTTTGCTGAGATTACCTATGTGTGATAAAACGTGAGTTACGATTTTTTCTTTTCTTAGTATTTTTGCAATTTCAAGTGAGAAATTGGTTTCTTTGGAGGAGACACTGCATAAAGCTACGGACATTTTTTTAGGTAATTCTATGTTTTCTTTGAGAGTGATTATTGTTCTTTCTATTCCTATAGCAAATCCAAATGCTGGAATACTTGGTCCACCGAATTCTGAAACCAAATTATTGTATCTTCCGCCACCGGCTATGGCATTTTGTGCTCCTATACCCTTGTATCTGACTTCGAATACGTTTCTAGTGTAGTAATCTAATCCCCTAACTAAGTTATCTTCAATGGAGAAAGGTATTTTATCTTTAGACATCATATCAGTTAAGGTATCTAAATGGTACTTACAGTTATCGCAGAGTGTTTCTTTTATTTTTGGAGCGTTTTTTAAGGTATTTTGGCATGATGGGTTTTTACAATCAAATATTCTAAGGATATTTTTGTTTCTTCTTTCTTTACAATCTTCGCAAAATTTGTCATAGTGTTCGTCAAAAAACGAAGTAAGGTAACTTTTGTAATTAGGTGTACATTTATCACATCCTACACTATTTACTATAAAATCTACTTTATCGCTAATTCCCAACTCTTTAAGTATGTACCATAACATTGAAATGTTTTCGAAGTCTACTAAAGGACTATCGCTACCAAACCATTCAACACCTGCTTGGTGAAATTGTCTTAATCTTCCTGCTTGTGGTCTTTCTGCTCTAAACATAGCACCAATATAGAAAAGTTTATGGTACTTAGGGTCATTTAGTAGGTTGTTTTCTAAAAATGCTCTAACAACACTTGCAGTACCTTCAGGTCTCATTGTAACATCTCTGTTACCTCTGTCTTTGAATGAAAACATTTCTTTTCTAACGATATCGCTACCTTCTCCTATACCTCTTACAAATAGTTCTGTTCTTTCGAGAATGGGTAATTTTATTTCCTCAAATCCGTAAATTTCGGCGTACTTTCTAAATGTGTTCTCAATTAAATTAAAAAAGTAAAGGTCCTCACCGTATATGTCTATAAACCCCCTAAGCCTCGAAAACCTTTCATCCATGGTTAAAATTATAATTAAGTATACCACCAAAATTGTATTAAGTTTTTTAATTTGATTAAAAAGGTAGTTTGTTATGTAGAATTAATATACTAGCATTATGAGATTTGTGAAAGTTTTACATTTTATAAAAGTTTTACTTTTTGTATTGGTTTTTATATTATTTATTGATATTTTTGGGTTTTCTCAAGTTCCCTTACCAAGGTTTACGATAGGTGTAGATCAAGCTAGAACACCTCAGGAAGTCTCTGTTTCTTTGCAAATATTGTTACTCCTTACTATTTTATCTTTGGCACCTTCGATACTTATAATGTTAACTTCTTTCATAAGAGTATACATTGTTTTAGCTTTTATACCGAGAGCATTGACAACACAAAATATTCCCCCAAACCAATTGATAATTGGTTTATCTTTGTTTATAACTTTGTACATAATGTGGCCAATCTTTACAAAATCTTACAATGAAGGTATAAAACCTTACATTGACGGTAAAATATCAATAGAAAAAGCTTTTGATAATACTATTAAACCCATAAGGGAATTCATGTTTAAACAGACAAATGAGAAGTACATTTATCAATTTGTGAAAATTGCAAATTTACCAAGACCTAAAACTAGAGATGATGTTCCTACTCACGTACTGATACCCGCATTTATTGTTAATGAACTTACTGTATCGTTTTATATGGGAGCTATATTACTTATACCTTTTTTGGTTATAGATATAGTAGTTTCGAGTATACTGATATCAATGGGTATGTTCTTTCTACCTCCTGTTGTTATATCTTTCCCTATAAAGATAGTTTTATTTTTTATAATAGATGGTTGGGCTTTAGTTATAAACAAATTAGTTTTAAGTTTCTTTTAGATATGGATATAGAAAAGATAAAAAAGGAAATAGTTGAGGTTTCTAGGTTCATGTACAATAGGGGGTACATAACTTCTAAGGAAGGTAATTTAAGTTATAAGGTTGATAATTTTATATTAATAACTCCTTCGGGTACTCCTAAGTTTAAGATTAAAGAGGATGATATTGTAGTACTTGATATAGAGGATGTTAGAAAAGGTTTGAAAATGAATGCATCTAGCGAAATTTTTACTCACCTAGCGTGTTATGATACAGATGACAGTGTTAAGTGTATTCTACATGCTCATCCCGAGAATACAATATTGTTAAACCTACTTAATGAAGATTTTAAGAAAAAAATACTATTTGAAGCAGAGTACTTTTTAGGAGATATTTATGTTAGTGAGTATGCAACTCCTGGTACTCCTGAAGGTGCTGAGGTTGTAAGAGGTGTAAAAAACGATATTATTGTATTAGATAAACATGGGGTAATTATAAAAAGTAAAAAAGACCTTTGGGATGCATTTTTTAAACTTGAGATATTGGAAAAGTATTCAAGTTTGCTTTACAAGTATCTTTTATTTAATAAACAGTGATTCCTCTTAAAATTGAATGTACTACTATATTTATTCCCATTTTTATTGCTTCTTCTCTTTTTTCTTCGGGATCGTTATGGACTTCTGGATTATCCCAGCCATCACCTATGTCTGTATTGTAAGCGTAGAATAATCTTAGTTCACCATCAATGAATATTCCTAATCCTTCTGGTGGACCACCATCGTGCTCATGTATTTTTGGAAGCCCATTAGGTAACTTGTAGAAACAATGGTATATAGGGTGATCAAATGGGACTTCTTTTAGTTCGTACTCAGGAAAAACCTTTTTTATTTCTTTTCTAAAGGATTCATCCATTCCGTAATCATCGTTTACAAAAACAAACCCACCGTAAAATATAATGTAATCTCTTAAGTTTTGTATTTCTTTTTCTTCAAAAGAAATAGGAGTATGTCCGCTTATGTAAAGTAGATCGTTTTCAAATATTTCTCTGGAAGATAAACTGACTAAGTTAGGTTCTCTTTTAACTTTTAAACTTGTTCTAATTTCAATTTCTTTTAATAGATTTCTAACGCTTTCAATATTGTTGTACCAATCTCCACCTTTGTATTTTACAATACCAATCTTAAATTCACTACCGTAAACGTAGAAAGTTAATAGAGTAAACAGTATCAATGCGAATTTTACCATACTATAATAATGAAAGTGAATGTTTTCTAATTTCATTTTGTTTTACTTTGTTGTTTTTACTTTTATGGTAAACTTGAAAAGAATTTTTTGTTGTAGATATAATTATTAAGGAAGGTTTTGCGCCTGTAGCTCAATAGGATAGAGCGGTGGACTTCGAATCCAAAGGTTGCGGGTTCAACTCCCGCCAGGCGCATTTGGGTAATATGGGTCGTTAGCTCAGTTTGGTAGAGCAGCTGACTCTTAATCAGCGGGCCGCAGGTTCGAGTCCTGCACGACCCAAAGTAAAGGGCAGATGGCGGAACTGGCAGACGCGCTAGACTTAGGATCTAGTGGGGAAACCCGTGGGGGTTCAAGTCCCCCTCTGCCCAAATACAACAAAAATACCCCTTAGTACTCTTTACTTGATTTTGGTCATATAGAGAAAAATAGTACTTTTCTTACAAAAGGGTAGTTACAGTAATAATTTGTTTTCATTTCTAAAAGTTCTATAAAATAAACAAAATTTTATCTCTTAGAGGCGTTTATTCTGTATGGGTAACATATCGTTTATTTACACATCTTTTTTCTGTGCATAGCCAGCTGGTAAGCATTTTCAAGAAGCATGGCTCTTGTCATTGGTCCGACACCACCAGGTACAGGAGTTATGTAAGAACAAATTTCCTTTACATCTTCAAAATCTACATCACCAACAACCTTATATTCGTTGTTAATTTCTAACCTGTTTATTCCTACATCAATAATTACTGCGTTTTCTTTTATCATATTCCTTTTGACAAAGTTTGGTTTACCAACAGCAACTATTAGTATGTCAGCTTCTTTTGTTATGTTTTCAATATTCTGAGTTTTTGAATGGCAGATGGTAACGGTTGCATTTCTGTGTAAAAGCATTAAAGAAATTGGTTTACCTACTATATTGCTTCTACCAATTACTACCGCTCTTTTACCTTCAATACCTATTTCATAGTAATCTAACAATCTTATTATACCTTTCGGTGTACATGGTTCTATAAAGGGTTTTCCTACTGCTAGTTTACCAATGTTTTCTGGGTGAAATCCATCTACATCCTTTGATGGAGAAATAGTACTTAACACCTTAAATTCATCCATATGCTTGGGTAAAGGAAGTTGTACTAATATAGCATCAACTTCGTTATCGTTGTTCAATTCTTTTATTAAGTTAAGCAGTTCATTCTCAGGTGTATCGCTTGGTAAATAGAAATCTTTTGTTTCTATTCCAACTTCTCTGCATTCTTTTGTTTTGTTAGATACGTAAATTTTTGATGCAGGGTTATTACCTACTAGAATCACAGCTAAGGTTACATTTATGCCTTTTGATGAAATTAAAGTTTTTAAATTTTCTTTGTAGTAAGAAGATACTAATTTACCATCAATTATTTTCATGGAGATTAGATTTTAGTTTTAGATATTTCTTCGGCTTTCTTTCTTTTTCTTTCTTCTCTTTTTGAGAAGTCTATATAAACTATTCCTTTGTATTTTCCACAACTTGGGCAAACCCTATGTGGTAATTTAAGTTCACCGCATTCTTCACATTTTACGTATATCTCTTCAGGAAAAGGAAGGGTGTGATAAAAAACTCTGGTTCTTCTGTTTCTTACTCTTCTGTAGGATTTCTTGTGTTTAGGTACTCCCATGGTACTACTCCTTGCGCCCCCAAGGGGAATCGAACCCCTGCTACGGGATTGAAAGCCCCGTGTCCTAACCACTAGACGATGGGGGCATCAAAGTTAAACATAATTTTATTAAAGTCTACTTAAGTTTTTCAAATTATCAACAAATTTATCACTAAAAACCATTTTCTAGTGGTATGAATATCTTAAAAATGTCGAAAGTTATCAATATTCTTACGAGTAGATTAGTTATAACGCCTGCAAATATGTCATCCAATACTATACCAACACTTCCTTCCATTGATTGAATATGTACTATTGGGTAAGGTTTAAATATGTCAAAAATCCTAAATATTATAAAAGTTAGGAATAGTATTGTTATCCCTTCTAAGTCTGTAGAGAAAGTGAACCCTATTGTAGCAAATAGGTATCCTACGATTTCATCTATAACAATATAATCACTATCTTTTTCTTTAAAGATTTCTTTTTCAGCATACGAAGTTATAGGAAACGCTAGTATTGTTAGTAAAAGTATGAGTGGATAAAAAAACAAAGGATACGGACTTAGAAAAACGAATATTATAACACCTATTAAAGTACCAAATGTACCCCTAGCCCAAGGTAGATACCCTATGAAAATACCCGTAGATAAAAACTTAATAATGAAGTTTTTAATTCCTAACATGCTACCTATTATCAACAACCAAATCCCATATTTTCAATTACAGGTTATACCTGTCTCATAGGTTATACCTGTCTCATAGGTGAGACCTATTTTATAGGTGAGACCTATTTTATAGGTAACCTACTTAGTAGGTGAAACCTATTTCATAGGTCTACTTAGTAGGAACCTACATAGTAGGTAGGACCTACCTTGTAGGTAGGGGTTTTTTGTATTTTGGTGTGGTTATGATACTGATATTATTGTTTTGTCGGATCCAACGACTTCTTCTGGGTGTGCTATTCTTCCCATTATTGCTGATGCTGCTGCAACAGCTGGACTTGCAAGGTAAACTTCGCTTGTAGGATCTCCCATTCTGCCAACAAAGTTTCTGTTTGTTGTTGAAATTGCTTTTTCTCCTTTGCCTAGTATTCCCATGTGTCCACCTAAGCATGGTCCGCAAGTTGCCATTGTAACTACAGCTCCAGCTTCTATAAATATGTCAATTAACCCTTCTTTTAGAGCTTTGTAATAAACAACCTGTGTAGCAGGAGTTATGATACATCTAATATCTGGATGAACTTTTTTACCTTTCAGTATTTCTGCTACTACTCTCAAGTCTTCTATTTTACCGTTAGTACATGAACCTATAAAAACTTGATCAATTTTGATGTGAGTTGCTTCTGATACGTTTTTACAGTTAGATGGTAAATGCGGAAAAGCTACTTGTGGTTCTATTTTAGATACATCGTACTCCTTTATTTCTGAATAATTTGCATCAGGATCCGATGAAAATATTTTGTATTCTCTTTTGGCTTGGTTTTTTATGTATTCTATGGTTTTTTCGTCAGGTTCAATTATTCCGGTTTTACCTCCTGCTTCAATGGCCATGTTTGTCATTGTAAGTCTTGATTCTAATGATAAGTTTTTAATTGTTTCTCCAGAGAATTCCATTGCTTTGTAAAGTGCACCGTCAACACCAATATCTGAAATTGTGTAAAGTATTAAATCTTTTGAAGATGTCCATTTCCCCATTTTACCGTAGTATATAAATTTCATAGTTTCTGGAACTTTTAACCAAACTTCGCCTGTTATCATGGCGTAAGCTAAATCAGTTGATCCTACACCAGTTGCAAAAGCTCCTAAAGCACCAAGAGTACAAGTGTGAGAGTCTGCACCTATTATTAAATCTCCAGGCAATGCTAAACCTTCTTCAACCAAAAGAGTATGCTCTATTCCAACTTTACCAATCTCGTAAAAGTAAGGTAAATTCATCTTTCTAGCAAACTTTCTTAAAATGTTTATCTGGTTAGCACTTTTTATATCTTTTGCAGGAGAAAAGTGATCAGGAATCAAACCAACTCTTTGTTTGTCAAAAACATCTTCAGCTCCTACTTCTTCAAATTCTTGTATTGCTATAGGAGCAGTTATATCATTCCCAAAACAAAAATCAACTTTGGCATTTATTATCTCTCCAAAT
>CALFVP010000128.1 GCA_937928175.1 uncultured bacterium
GAAGGATTGTAAGAAAAAAGTTTTACTAAATCTAAAAGTTTTATTATTTCTTTTTTGACCAAGTAAGTGTATAGTACCGGTAGTGCGGTTTCCAATCCTATTGTTCCGAATGGAGTCTCTTGTAAGGTTAGAGATTTTTCAAAAGCAGTATGGGGAGCATGATCAGTTGCTATAGCATCAATAGTACCGTTTTTTATTCCTTCTATGAGTGCTAATCTATCTTCTTCTGTTCTTAAGGGTGGGTTTATTTTTTTATTGGTATCTAGGTGAGATTTTATACTTTCTTCAGTTAAAATAAGATGGTGAGGAGTAACTTCGCATGTTACTTTTATAGATTCTTGTTTTGCCCATTTTATTATTTCGATTGATCTTTTTGTTGATATGTGTTGAAGGTGAATGTATGAGTTTGTTTCTTGGGCGATTAGTACACTTTTGGCTACAGCTATGCTCTCACTACAACTTGGTATTCCTTGAAGTCCTAACTCAAGAGATTTCTTCCCAAGGTTTATTACTCCTCCCTCGGATAATGAATTTTCTTCAGGATGTTCGAATACTAAAACATCGAAGTTTTTAGCGTAAGTTAAAACCCTATACATTACTTTAGGGTCATTTATAGATTTACCATCGTCAGTAAAAATGTAACATCCTAAATTTTTTAAAAGTCCCATTTCTGTTATTTCTTTTCCTTCCATTTCTTTTGTGGCGTTTGCAGATTGGATTACGTTGACTAATGCTTTCCTTTTGATTCTATTAATTACATCAAAGTATACTTCTGGTGAATCTATTTTGGGGTTTGTATTTGCCATAGCAACTAAGGTTGTAATTCCTCCTTTAGCAGCTGCTTTTGTACCTGTTTCTATCGTTTCTTTGTTTTCATACCCCGGTTCTCTAAGATGTACGTGTAAATCTATAAAACCTGGAAAAACGTAACACCCACTAGCATCAATGTATTCTTTACCAGTGATGTTTTTCCCTATCTTCTCTATTTTACCTTCTCTTACGAGTATGTCTAATTCGTCTCCTTCAAAACCATTCTTGTAGCAGAAAACTTTACCATTTTTTATTACATACTCTGTCATATTCCTGTGTTATTCTAAAATAGTAACGCTGTTGTTTTTCAAGTACATATTTTTGATAATTTGCAAAGTTATTATTATAATATTAAGTAAAGTTGGGTTATGAAAAGTAACGTAACGAAATATTTAATTTTAGTTTCAGTGATTAGTTTTTTGTTGACTTTTTTGGTGTTAATTTACGTAATTTTGTTTTTTCCTACCAAAGAGTATAAAGAGTACGTACTTTTTGTAGAAAAAGGGGATTCTTTAAATACTGTAGCTTACAAACTTGAGAAAGAAGGTATAATAGATAATAGAAGAATCTTTGTTTTGTTAGGTAAGTTGGTAGGTATTGAGAAGAAGTTGGTCCCTTCAGCTTACAAGTTTAATACTCATATGAATATCTTTGAGGTTATTGATGTTATATTGAATGAGAAAATTTACACTATAAAGGTTAGGATTCCTGAAGGATCTACTTCGTACGATGTTGATAGAATATTATCGGATGTAAAGTTAACGAAACCTGGAGATATAATAAAGGCTGTGAGAGATCCAGAGTTAATAAAAAAGTATGGTATTAAGTTTGATAGACTTGAAGGTTTTTTGTATCCATCAACTTACTATATACCGTTTTACTATAAGGACAAACCGAAAGAGATAGTTGAAATTTTTGTGAAAACTTTTTTTAAGAAAATAGATAGGAGTGAGTATACAAGTTTAGCTAGTAAGGTAGGCTTGGATTTTGAAAAGGCTGTAATTTTGGCTTCTATAATAGAAAAAGAAGCAGGGAGACCAAAAGAAGAAAAGTATCTTGTTTCTTCGGTATTTCACAATAGATTAAAGAAAGGAATACAGTTAGCTTCATGTGCTACTGTTATATATGGACTTATTGATAAAGATATGTGGAAGAATAATAATCTTCAGAAGTGGCATCTTTCTTATGATACCCCCTACAACACTTATTTAAGGAGAGGATTACCTAAAACTCCTATCTCAAATCCGTCTTTTGAGTCTCTAAAAGCTGCTGTTATGCCTTATGAGACTGATTATTTTTACTTCGTTTCAAAAAATGATGGTACTCACGTTTTTTCAAAAACGTATCAAGAACACCTTAAGTACACAAAAATTTATCAGATTGACTATTGGAAAAATTACAAACAAAACAATAAAAACTAATTTACTCGTTTCTTAGTATTTCTGATGGTTTTAGTTTCGATACCTTTAAAGCTGGAATGAGAGAAGCGGATATTGCCACAAATGTAGCAAACAGTGAAACAAGAATAAGGTCTAACAGTTCAACTTTTGTTGGGAAAGATTTTATGTAGTATACGTTGCTTTTGAAAAATTCAAACTTTTCAGGATAGATTGTGTAAGGGTTTATTAATTTTGCAGTAGGGTAAGAAAAGTTATATATGATGTAGTTTACGAAATTTTCTATTCCTAAAGTTATTGCTTCTAAGTTTATTGATATCAACGTGCCAAGTATTATTCCGCATATACTCCCAATTACTCCTAGTAAAGCCCCTGATAGTATGAATATATTGACAATGTGTCTACTTTTCATTCCTATAGCTTTAAGTATTGCTATTTCGGATTTCTTATCAAGAGCTAATGACATCATAGTACCTATTATACCAAATGCCACCACTATAAAGAATAAAAACAGTACTAAAATCATTACTGTTTTCTGGTTGTACATTGCTTCAAAAAGGTTTTTGTTAGTATCTTGCCATGTTAGAACTATGGGTTTATCTGAATATTTGTTTAGGATTTTGTACTTGTATTCTTTTACTTTTTCAACATTGTCTACCATTACGCTTATTCCGTAAGCTATATCACCAACTTGATATAAGTTTTGAGCATCTTCCAGAAGTAGTACTGAAAGTGTACTATCGTATTCTCCGTAACCTGTTGATATTATACCTTTTACTGTGAATTTTCTTATTTTTGGTAGTTCTCCTTCAATTGGGGGTTTTACTATAACTTCTATTTCTGATCCTATTCTAGCTCTTAGGTTGTAGGCAAGAGTTTCACCTAATATAATTTCACCTTTTTTAATATCGTAACTACCTTCTAGAAGTTTGAAGTGTTTTTTATACCTGTTTATGGAGTTAGTTGTTATTCCCATTATTAGGGTTCCTTGAATATTGTCTCCCCATATTCTAAGTAAACCTTGACCTTGGTAATATGGTTCTGCTTGTACTACCCAGTTAAAGTTTGTTTTTATATCGTTTATGATGTAGGAATAGTTTTTTATACCTAATCCTCTGCCGATTATAGAAATGTGTGCTTCTTTTCCTATCATTTTTTCTTTTAGGTCTTCTCTAAATCCATTTGTTATTGAAAGTACAACAACAGATGTTGCAACCCCTACAAATATTGATAAAAAAGCTACAAGAGATATCTTAGATATAATATCTTTTCTTGAAAAGTTAGTATACTTAAATGCTATGAATAGTATTACTTTCTTAAACATTTACTTTACTCTTTCGACGTATCTATTATCTCTTGTATCAACTTTGACCTTATCACCAATTTGTACGAATAATGGTACTTGTATTGTGAGTCCTGTTTCTAGTTTTGCTGGTTTGGATCCTCCGCTAACAGTATCACCTCTTAATCCAGGGTCAGTGTCTACAACCTCTAGTTCTACAAAGTCAGGTGGTAATATCGTTATTATATTCCCTTTGTGAATGTATCCTATAACGTTTACGCCTTCTTTAAGGTAAAGAAGTGTATCACCTAGGAGTTTTTTTTGTATTTCATACTGTTCGTACGTTTCGTTATCCATTATACCTACGTTGTCTTGGTCTATATAAATGACGTTCATTTCTTTTATTTCTACTTCAGGCTTTTCAATAACAGTATCAGAACCAAATGTTTTTTCTGTGATTAACCCAGTTTCTAGAGATTTCAGTTTTAGTTTTGAGTTTGCTCCACCTCTGCCTAGTTTTATGTGCTGGTTATCAATTACCATGAAAAATTTACCATCAATAAAAACTATATTCCCTCTTCTAAGAGAAGCAGCTTCTATTCCTGGCATCTAACTCCTCCTTAATGGCATAGCTATGTATATAAACTCTTTTTCTTCATCTGACCAAAATTTATTTCCAGATTCGTAGTGGTTAAATCCCCAGTAAAACTCATCTGCATCTAAAACTGAGAGATAATCTATTATGTATTCATAGTTAAATGATATGTAATCTGGGGTACCAAAAAATTTACAAGAAATCTTTTCACTTGCTTGCCCAAGAATGTTATTCTCAGATTTTATGTCTAGTTTATCTGTATCAAAGTAGAATGTAATTTTGTTTGTCTCCTTGTCTGCTAGTATTGAAACTCTTTTTATTGCTTGTTCTAGATCTTTCTTGTTTAAAACTGAGTAGTTTGATACTGTATTAGGTATAACTGCGGAGTAATTTGGAAAGTTACCAGCAATCACTGAAGAAGATATTGTTACTTCTAATGTCTCAAAAACTACGTTTCTGACATTGTTATCTTCATCTATGTTAATTCCAACTTTTAAAGGACCTTCGTTAGATAGTGTTTCTTGAAGTATATCTAATGTATCTGCTGGTACAACGAACTTAATGTTAGTTGTATTTTTTTCTGCTTTGTAAGATGAATAAAAAACTCCCATTCTTTTTGTATCTGTCGTGACAAATATCAGATCACCAGTATCTTTAAGATCAAAAAGAAACCCAGTAAAAACTGCCTGTAAAGTTTCGCTTTCAGAGCAGAATTTTATAAGCTTTTTAATTACTTTTTTCATTTCTCCTTGTGAAATTTCAAAATTGTACGTAGTTTCAGTTGAAGATAGAATTTGTTTTGGGTACTCCTCTGGCGGAATAGTTTGCAAAACAAAGCTTACAGATTTATCTTCAGATTCAATAAGGATACTTTTGTTTTCAAGGTATTTTACATTGACGTTGTCTCCTTTTAGAGATCTTATTATTTGTAGAAATTTATCGCCTAAGACCAAAAATTCACCTTCTTCGTATACTTCAGCTTTTTCTTTGACTTTGACAGTGTACTCAGGGTTAGCTCCAACTAATTCAATTGTGTTTTTATTTACTTTTGCGTGTATGTGGGATAAAATTTGAAGTGTTTTGTTAGAGGAGGAAGCTTTAACAACGGGTTTTAATAACTTTTCAAGTGTTTTTACCTCTATAGTAAAATTCATCTAACACCCCTTTGAAAATTTTAAAAGAATACAATTTATTTTTTCAAAAACCCTTACCGTGCTTGGTTTAGTGTTATTTTGTATTGTTGAATGTGTTATTTGAGTAGAATGATAATTTTATTTATGGAAAAGGAGATTTTAGGTGGTTTGGTAGTTATTAAGGTTGGTGATATAACTGAAGAGGAAGTTGATGCTATAGTTAATGCTGCTAATTCTTCTCTTATGGGGGGTGGTGGGGTTGATGGTGCTATACACCGAAAAGGTGGTCCTTCGATACTTGAGGAATGTAAAAAAGTAAGACAAACTCTTTACCCTAACGGTCTTCCAACAGGGAAGGCTGTTGCAACGAATGCAGGTAATTTAAAAGCTAAGTATGTTATACATACGGTTGGTCCTGTGTGGTACGGTGGTGGAAGTAACGAAGAAGAACTTTTGAAAGATGCTTATAAAAACAGTTTGGAGCTTGCGGAAAAGTTAGGTTGTCAGACTATAGCTTTTCCATCTATATCAACAGGTGCGTATGGATATCCAAAAGAAAAAGCAGCTAAGGTTGTTTATGATCTTCTTAAGGATTATTCTAAAAACCCAAAACTAAAACAAATTAGATTAGTATTTTTCTCTCAAAGTGATTTTGAAACGTTTATGAAAGTCGTAGGAAATGAGTGATGGTTGAAGTTGAAAAAATTACCTATTATTTGTTTTTATCGTTGTTATCAGGAACATTTTTTTATTTCCTTTTAGTTGTAGTTTTTTTTATTTTAGGTAAAACTGTTAGAGTGAAGATAATATCTTTTTATGGTGTTTTATCATCAGTTGCATATTCATCTGGTATAGTTGGTATATTTTTACTTAAAGATTCAGTATTAGTTTACGTGTTAGTAATGTTGGTTTACTTTATTAAGTTTGTTTTTGAATTAGAAATGTACAATAAAATTTATTATTCTCAGGTTAGGTATTTGGGATACTATTTTGTTTTGCTATTGTTAATTTTGTTTTCCATTGTTTTATTTTTTATTGGCGTATCGGATAAGATATTTTATTTGATTTTGGCTATATCTGCCAATGTTGTTATAGGAATTGGTTGGATAACAACAAGGAATTTAGCTATTTTGTCAATTTCCAACGGTTTATCAATAATTTTATTGTTGTTGCTTTACGACTATTTAACCTTTAGTGTTCTATTTTCTCTTGTACCTTATGGAATGAATTCTATATACATGATTGCCAAAGAGTATTCTTTGGCTCTAAAATCTTTGAAAAATATAGAAGAAAACATTGATGATCTAATTAACTCTCAGGTAGATCAATTTAAGAACTTTTTATTTTTACTTATAAACAGAATGGAGTCGAGGTATGATTCTAGAAAGAATCATTCTTTAAACGTAGCTGGAATTTCTGAAGGGATAGCAAGAGAATTAAATTTAGAAGAAAAAGTTGTGAATTTGGTAAGAGAAGGTGCTATGATGCATGACATAGGTTTTTTAGGAATAGATCATAGAAAACTTTCTACAAATGTAACTTACGAAGAAAGTGAGGATATTGTAAAGCATGTAGTTATAGGTAAAGAAATATTAGAAAAGAGTAATGTGTTTATAAAGTATTTACCTATAGTTTTATACCATCATGAGTTTATAGATGGTAGTGGTCCTGAGGGTGTTAAGGGTAAAATGATACCTTTACCAGCAAGAATAGTTACAGTTGCAGATAAGTTTGAAAGGCTTATAAACGGTAGAGATAGCCATAAGTTAAGTATTAGGAAAGCTTTGGAGTTTATTAAGAAGTATTCAGGTGTTTTGTATGATCCTGAGGTAGTAAAAGCTTTGGAAAGGTACATATTTAAGAGGTTTTATTACTGAGATATTTTCATAACCTCAAGGAATGCTTCTTGTGGTATACTTACGTTTCCTATCATTTTTAACTTTTTTTTGCCTTCTTTTTGTTTTTCTAGTAGTTTTCTTTTTCTTGTCACGTCTCCGCCGTAGCATTTTGCAGTTACATCTTTTCTAAGTGGACTAATATCTTCTCTTGCTATTATTTTACTACCTATTGCGGCTTGTATTGCAATTGGAAACAAGTGTTTCGGAATGAGTTTTTGAAGTTTTTTTACAAGTTCTCTACCTTTGTATTGAGCGGATTCTCTGTGGACTAGAAAAGAAAGAGCGTCAACTGGTTTTCCGTTAACAAGTATATCCAGTTTTACAATATCTGATTTTCTGTACTCTGCAAATTCATAGTCCATAGAAGCATATCCAGATGTAGTACTTTTTATTCTGTCAAAGAATCCGTATATTACTTCTGAAAGTGGCATATCGTATTTAATTTCAACTCTTTTTGAATCTAGGTATCGAATACTTTTTTGTTCACCTCTTTTATTGTTCATTATTTCCATTATACTTCCTATGTACTCGTTAGGTGTTATTATACTTACGGTTGCGTATGGTTCTTCGATGTAATCTATTTTTGTGGGGTCAGGTAGTTCCATAGGATTTTCAATGAAGATGGTATTACCATCTTTTAGGTTAATTTTGTATTTTACTGTAGGTATGGTACTTACAACGGATACGTTAAATTCTGTTTCAAGTCTTTCCATTACTATTTGCATGTGTAAAAGTCCCAAGAATCCGCACTTAAATCCCATTCCCATTGAAGAGGAATTTACTGGTTCAAACGTTATTGACGCATCCGTTAATTTTAGTTTATACATGACTTCTTTTAGAAAG
>CALFVP010000129.1 GCA_937928175.1 uncultured bacterium
TATTATACCTAACTCTAACTTCAAGGTCAACTAACTTACTATCTGGGTATTTATCTTCGTACAAACTTCTAAAAACAATAAGGTATCTAAAAACGTTACTGTGTTCGTAATCTCTTAAGAATATGCTTGGAGAAAACAAAACAGATTTATCGTAATATTTACCACCAGTTGATAAAGATAGCTCTTTAAGTTCTTCGTTTTCACTAAACGAAATAACGTACACCGGAATAAAGTTGTAGTAAGAGTAATCGATTATTTCATAAATATTTCTTCTGGAAGTATCCATTTCTAGATTTCCTGAAGTTATAACGAGAATAGCGTTATTTCTAACAGAGTAAAGTAATTCTGTAATACCTTTTGAGATAGCATCAAACAAATTGTAATTACTCGAGAAGTTAGAAAGGTTATTACGAATAAAATAAGTGGGGTAAAGAACAGAAACGTTTGTTTTACCAAGATCAATAATATCCTCACCTACAACCGAAACGTTAACGTAATCTGAAGCACTTAACCTATTAAGGATATCTTTAACAAAGTTAATAACAATATCAATATTGTTAAATACCTCTTCACTTTTTTCAACAACAATGTATAAATGTTTTTTTCTTGTAAACTTGTACGTTTGTTCAACTTCTGGAATAAGTACCCTGACACCAGATTCAAGCACTTCAAAATTGTAATCCCTGAGGTTTCTAACAATATCTTGTTGAATATTTCTAACACCAACTAAAATTCCAACTAAAGGAAATTGAGAAGTAAAAACTCCTTTTATATCAACATCAAGATTGTAAGCACTGAGATAAACGTTACCAAAACATTCTATAAAATTCTCTTCGGTATTTATAGCGTAAATTTTGTTTTCTTCACCAACAACAACATCATCAAACCTTTTATAAGATAGTAAACTTACTAATTTACCATTTTTTGAAACAATAAAAATACCATCATCACTGGCAATAACAAAATTGCTACCAAACAAACAGAATCCATTAACTTTTTTTCCAACATCAATAGAATACAAAAATTTACCATACTTGGAAAAAACCTTTATTTTATTTTCATCTGATAAAAATATTTCATCTTCATTTATTTCTAAATCTGTAGGCGAGGTTAGAGGTTCATCCGGAAAAGAAAACAAAACTTTACCATCGTTTTTATTTACAACTAAAATATTTCTATCAACTAAATTAAGAAGGTATATCCACTCAGAAGATAAAACAATCTTTTTAAAGCTTACACCATTGTAGGTAAAAGTACTTTTTATATTAAAGTCCCATAAGTTAAGATTAAAAAGACCTTCAGAATACTTATACACGTTAGAGAAATCTATAAACCAGAAAACTTTCTCTTTCTCATCAAAAAATACATCTATAACTCTTCTTGAAGTAAAGTAAGATAGAAAATTGAATTGGTTATCGTAAACTAAAAATTTGTTATCCCCAAAAGAGGATAAAACAATACCTTTATTTTTAAAATACCTTAAAGATATTGGTAAAGAGAAAAACTTTTTATTTTGATGAATACCAAAAACGTTAGTTAGACTGTAGTATTCCAGTGGTATTTCTTCTCCAAAAGACAGGGATAACCTAGAATAGATAGAAGAAAGTTTAGGCACAACAAAACTTGATAACTCTGTGTTTTTTATCTCTTCTAGGATATCAATGGCGTTATTTAACTTTCCTGAATTTAAGAATGCCTTTGCTAAGAAATATTTAGTTTCAACTGGTATAGGGTTATAGAAAACGGATTTGCTAAGTGAGTATATAGACCTATCATAATTCATAGTGGTAAGAAAATCAATACCCTCTATCAAAAATTTTTCTCCTAAACCAAACTTGACATCTTTAAACTTTTCTATCTCTCGGAAAATTTTACTTTCTGATCTGGTTTTATTAATACTAGTTTCATTGATAGTGTTAGTTTCACTGGACTCTGTACCACAACCTAAAACAACGGTAAACAAAATTATTAAAAGATGTAGGCTAAACTTCAATTTCCATACCTTCTCTGGAAACATAAACTTTAAAATCAACTCCTTTCATTTTGAAATAATTTTCGATGTAATGTTCTATGAGCATCATATCTTCGTCTTTTCTTGAAGGATCCAAGTGGAAGAGGACAATTTTTTTAGCTTTTGTTTTAATTCCGAAATTTATAGCACTAGGTATGGATGAATGTCCCCATCCTTTTTTTGACTGGTACTCGGCTTTTGTGTACTGAGCATCTATGATAAGTAAATCAGCATTGTAAGCAAATTCAATTATATCATCAATAGAAGGTACATTTTCTTTACCAACGATTCTTAGCATTTGAGGGAAAAAATCCCCCAGTATTATCTGTTCTCCCTTCACATCTACTTCAAAATCAAATAACGTTACGAGTTTTTTACCTAAATACTCAAAAGAATACCCAAGGCAAGCGGTTGGATGGTAAATGTACAGTGTTGATATTTTAGTGTTACCTATTTTTATAGTTTCACTTTCAAGTTCTCTAAAGTCAATGTAAGAGGAGAGATCTTCCACTTTAACTGGGAAATATATATACCCCATTTGACCACTGACCATATTTCTTAATTTTCCTAGCATGCTAGGTCCATGTATGAGTATTTTATACCTATAATCAAAAATAGGTGAAAAGAAAGGTAATCCTTGTATATGGTCCCAATGAGTATGAGTTAAGAATAAATTTATTTCATACTTTGGATAAGAAGATTTAATTTTTTCTCCCAAAGCTCTGATACCTGAACCTGCATCTATAATAAAAATAGTTTCATCATTTCTTATTTCAATACATGAGGTATTACCACCGTAAACTGCAGTATTTAACCCTGGAACAGGTATTGAACCACGTACACCCCAAAACTTCACAATCATTTTTTTTCTTTATCTCCTGCCTTTAGAGAACTTAATTCTGAGATAATTTTTTCTATCTCCTTATTAACCCATTTTTCAAACTTACCACTTTTAAGAACCTCTGAAAGAGTTATAATAGCTTCAACTTTACCAATATCTCCTAAAGCTTTAGCAGCATGAAACCCAATCATGTTATTATCGGTTGATTTAATAATACGATCTAAAAAAACAAAAGCTTTTTCTGAATCTTTTCCTAACTTACCAACAGCTCTTATCACTTGGACTTTATAGGGTACAGACTTAAATCTGTCGTAGTTATCTATAAGTGGTTCAAGTGCTCTTTTATCACCGATTTCACCTAAAGACCATACCGAAGCCAAAATAACCTCATTAAACCCTTTTTCAACAGAAGATCCAGAAAATAAGAATATCGATATTAACCTATCGAAAGCTTTTTTAGATTTTATTTGCCCAAGCCTATAAACTGCCTTTTGAGCAATATCAAAGTTCTCAGAGTACGTCAAATCTATAAGTAAATCAACATTTTCAGGTCCTAAAGATGAAATTACATCAACGTATGAACCAGATT
>CALFVP010000130.1 GCA_937928175.1 uncultured bacterium
CTTTAATCCAGAAATTACAACCTTCAACAACAAATAGAAAGAAAAAAACGTTAAAAACGGAATACTAAAGTAAAAGTTACCATACAAAATTGAAATACCAAACCCCAACCATAAAAAAAACATCAATAACCCAATAGAAAAAAGGTTTATCACGTTATTAGTTTTCACTAGTATTCTTATTCTCTTGAAAAACTCTTTAAAAATCTTCTTACCCTTGAAATCAACTACAGTACTCCAATCTGAAACAAAAAGTACTGAATGGTACTTCTTTGAAATTTTAAGGATAATATCCTCTTCATCGTTTAGATTTACCTTTTCCTCTAAAAGGTATCTCATAACTTTACCACTAACACAAAGAAAATCCGATAAAGGTATTGGTAATACTATTGGTGATACCACCCTATAGGCAACACTGAAAAAAGGCTGAAGTACACTTGAACATAATACTGAAGACCTTACGTACTCTTTCAAATTTCCTTCCTTAACTAAAAAACTACCATTTATTATTTGAACTTTGTAAGAATTTATAAGTGATGATAATATTCTTATATCCAATTTCTTATTTAGAAAGTACTTTTTTATGATTACGTAGTCCTGGTCTTTCAATTCTGATAAAGGTTTATCGTTGGTATTTATACCTTCAAGTTTACTAAAATCCTCTTTAAGAAAATAAAAGTTGTAAGAACAGTCATTCGATAAAAATACAGGTCTATCGTAGAACTGTAGCACCCTTAACCTATAAAATATTGCAATGGTATCGATAAAACTTAACACTATTGTTTTTAGTTTAACATTTCCGATGTTATGGTAATCGATATTAACAGAAATCGATTTTATAGAAAAATTGTATCTGTAAGCAATCAATATTAGCTCTAAGTCAAATGCAAACCTTTTTACTACCATTCTAGTTAAACACAATTCTAAAACTTCCCTTTTAAAAAGTTTTAATCCCGTTTGAGTATCTTTAAAAGGCAATCCAAATAAAAACTTTACAATAATATAAAAACCAAAACTTACTATCTTTCTAAAAAGAGGGTATTTAAGTTTTGAGCCTTTCTCAAATTTTGATGTTATAACAACATCGTACCCGTTTTTAAACTCAATTATCAAATTCTCTATTTGCTCCGGTGGTATATCTAAATCCGAATCTATCATAACTATAACATCACCGGAAGAATTGAAAAAACCATTTTTAAAAGCAAAACCTTTACCTTGATTAAAAACATTCTCAACAATTACTACCTTTTCACTACTACTGAAGTTTTCCTTTATCAACTTAAGAGTATTATCCTCCGACCCGTCATCTACAACTACTATTTCATAATCATCTACAAGCTTTTTAATAACGTAAGATTGTAATACCGTTTGAACTCTATAGATATTTTCAACTATAAACCTTTCACCGTTAAAAACTGGCATTATTATAGAAAGTTTCATACTATTCCCAGTCTCTAATTTTACTTTTCTGATTTTTTATAAAATCTATTCTACTTTCCGAAATTTCGGACCTAAACGTATCTTGCTGTTTCTTTTTGAAAATAGACAAAAACGTATCTATAAAATCTTCTTTTAGTTTACTTGCCTGCTTACTCTTTTCAACGTTTAATATGTTTATAAGTTCTTTATCCTCTATCTTAGTTATAAGGTTAAGTCCTTTATCTCCTGATGACATAACGTAATAATCTTTACCTATTCTTATTATGTATATTGCAATTCCCTGAGAAACACCTTTTGATGCCATTATTTCTATTACTCCAAAATCGTCAATTGGTGCACCTAAAGCTTTTCTTAAAAACCTTAGCGCAAAATATACTATACCTAAAATAATAACAATGGCAAGAAGCACATTAAAAATATCAAGTACTATACCCCAAATTCCTCTATCTTGAACTTGCTCTTGATTGTAAAACCTATCTAAAAAACCTTCATCTGTATTTGTTGTTTGTGCAAAAGACAAAAAACATAAGAAAATTAAAAATACTAAAATAACTAACCTAACATACCTTAGCATAAAAACGATTATAAAAAATCGAACTTAAATATTTCCAACAAATACAAAACTAAAAACTCGTTAATACCATAACTTTAGTTAAATCAAAATAAAAAAACTTACCTAAAAATTTTACTAATCCTTTATTGATTAAGTGTTTTAAACACTTTCCATTTAACTTGAGAGATTTATAAAACCATTTTATAATTAACTAAAAGGAGATAGGAATGATAAACGAAATTGAAATAAAAAGTAAGCTTTCAAACAATCTTTCAAAATTACCTAAATACCTTTTTGCTGAAATAGATGAGCTTAAAAACGAAGTTATAAGTAAAGGAGTGGATGTTATAGACTTAAGTATAGGTGATCCGGATATACCTACACCTCAACCCATAATAGAAGCTTTGTACGAAGCAGCTAAGGATCCTTCTAATCATAGGTATCCTTCTTATTCTGGTATGTACAGTTTTAGAAAAGCAGTTTCAGAATGGTTTTACAGGAGGTTTAACGTTGAGTTTGATCCCAAAAACGAAATAATTGCCTTGATTGGATCAAAAGAAGGTATAGCACATATTCACTGGGCTTTTCTTAACCCAGGAGATGTATCTTTAGTACCTGATCCTGGGTACCCTGTCTACAATTCTGCAACCATACTTGCTGGAGGAATACCATACAAACTACCACTAAAAGAAGAGAATAACTTTTTCCCATCTTTTGAAAATATACCTAGTAACGTGATAAACAAAGCAAAAATAATGTTTATAAACTACCCAAATAACCCTACTTCTGCCAAAGCTACATACGAACAATTCGAAAAAGCTGTATGGTTTGCAAAGAAAAACAATATAATACTATGCTCAGATCTAGCATATTCCGAAATATACGAAGATAACGAAAAACCAATAAGCATATTTAACATACCTGGAGCCAAAGATATAGCAATAGAATTCCATTCTCTTTCAAAAACTTTCAACATGACTGGTTGGAGAATTGGTTTTGCTGTAGGAAATCAAAACATAGTAAACGGATTATTATCTATAAAATCAAACGTTGATTCAGGTGTATTTAACGCTATCCAAATAGCAGGAATAAGAGCATTACAGCCAGATATGGAAAAATACGCACAACAAAACAGAGAAATAATTTCTAGAAGAAAGAAGAAAATGGTATCAATTTTAAAAGATGTAGGACTTGAAGTTTACACATCTACAGCTACATTCTACCTATGGGTAAAAAATCCAAAAGGACTTTCATCTAAAGAAATCTCTATGATATTCCTAAAGGAAATAGGAATAGTAGTTACCCCAGGTAACGGTTTTGGAGAAAACGGTGAAGGTTACTTTAGAATATCCTTAACCGCTCCAGATGATAAAATAGAAGAAGCAGCAAATAGAATAAAAAAATTAAAACTGTAAATGAAAAAAATAATTTTACTTCTAATACCACTTATCTTGACTTTAAATTCATGTATAAGGTTTGCAGTTTTAAGTCCTACAACTCAAGCATCGTCATTGTCCGATAAAGAAGCATCGTTTTGTATAGGAAACTATGCAAGATTTTTATCTTTCGAAACTAGAAAAGGAATATTCAAAAATAACTTTATCGGAAACGAAATAGGATTATTTTTAGCCTACTCACTTCAAGATTCATACTTCAAAAGTATATCAATTCTTTCTGATCTTAAAGTATCTTTTTTTGAACAAAGTAAAACAAAACTTGCATCCGGTATAGGACTTAGCTACCTCTACCTTTCGGAAAATACCAATAACATAGATTATTACTTAAACTCAATATACCTAGTATTACCCATTTATATGGAATCTTCACTCACAGAATGGTTTAAATTTATCTCTAACTACAGATTATTTACCCCTATCGTAAACGATGGTATACATAACCAAAAACTAACAAATTACAAAAAAACCTTCCTAACGATAAATATTGGTATCCTTTTATTTCAAACACTAAACATTGAAGGTTACATGTTAGCAGGAGAAAATCTTGAAGCTTTCCCAATACCAGGTTTTAGTCTAACATACTCAATAAAATTTTAAGTACTACTTAACAAAGTAAAAAGTTGTCAAAACACTAATATTAATTAATAATTCTCTTATGAAAGAAGAGAGTAGAAAGATATTATTAAGTTTTCTAAACTACTTATCTTACGAAAAAGGACTTTCAGAAAATACTGTCAATTCTTACAGATCAGACTTAAGTGAATTTTTAGAATACCTAGAAAACGAGAACCTTAATTTAAAACTTCTCACTCCAAAAGACATAGAAAATTACATTATTCTATCTTCAAAAAGGGGAGTTAGTGCCAATACTTTAGCTAGATACATTTCTGCTATAAGGACTTTTTTTAAATTTTTAGTTATAAACGAATACATAGAAGAAAATCCTGCGGAATTCATTGAAAGACCAAAAACATCAAGAGAAATACCTTTATTCTTAACAGAAAACGAAATTGAGATAATAAAAAATACAATCCTAAAATCTGAAGAGAACGATGCCAAAAAAGTAAGAGATTTGACAATAATAGAGTTACTATTTTCCTGTGGATTAAGAGTATCCGAATTAGTTAACCTAAAACTTGAAGATGTAAATTTAAATAATGGATACATATCAGTAAAAGGGAAGGGAAATAAACAAAGGTTAATACCAATAGGAAGCGTTGCAAAGAAGTATTTAGGAGAATACTTATTGGTTAGAAAAAAAACAATGCAAAAGTTTTCAAAAGATGATAAATACCTTTTCATATCAAAGCTAGGTAAAAAGATTAGTAGGATTAGTATATGGAAAATGGTAAAAAAATACGTTTTGCTTTCGGGAATCAATAAAAATGCTACAGTACATACATTTAGGCATAGTTTTGCAACAGAATTGCTAAAAAACGGTGCAGATTTAAGATCCGTACAGGAACTTTTAGGACACAAAAGTATACTAGCTACACAAATCTATACACATATAACAGAAGAAAGTAAGTTTAAAGCAATACTAAACTTAAATACAGCTAAAAAGTTTAAAAAACAAAACTTCCAGTTATTTGATAGAGAAAAATAGTATTAAATATACTACTTTTATGAATTTTTTAGTTTTAACTTTAGCAATTTTTTTAGTTTTACTGGGAGAAGAAGTAATGGCAGATTTTTATAAAGTTCTTGAAACCATAGACAAAAACAGGTACGACTTTGTTTTAGATAACGGTCTAAAAGTAGTTATTCTTAACATAGAAGATGCAAAAAGCTTAGATATAGTAATTGGATTCGATACTGGGAGTCTAAACGAATCAAAGCCTGGATTATCGTACCTAACATCTCAAGTACTTCTGTTTAAGAACAAAAAGTACAACATGTTAGAAATACCTAAATACATAGAATCTTTAGGTGGAGTTATAAATACTTCATCTGGTCATGATATATCAACAATTGAAATAAAATGTTTGCAAGAAGATACTTACGATGTATTATCCAAACTACTCGATATATTAACAGGATTTGAAGTAGACGATGAAGTATTAAGTATAGTAAAACCTAGCATAATATCAAGTATTAAGGCAAAAGACGATGATCCTTGGGATTACACAAGGAAAGTATTTCTTAAAGAATTGTACGGTACACATCCTTACGGAAGAGAACCAGAAAGCGATGAAGAAAGCATAAACAAAATAACCCCAATAGATATAAAAAACTTCTTTAGAGATTTTTATACACCAGACAACGCAACTTTAGCAATAGTTGGAAAAGTAGAAAAAGAGAAAATTATAAAATTTTTAACTGAAAATTACTCAAAATGGAAAGGGAAAAAAGCAACTTACAACGTACCAAAGATAAAAAAAAGTAATTCTAAAAGAGAAGTAAAAATTAAAAGAGATCTAAAACAATCAACGATCAGAATAGGACACCTCTCAACGAACATAAAAGACAAAAACAGAATCAAACTAAAGGTACTAAATCACATACTCGGTGGGGGTGGATTTGGATCAAGACTTATGGAAAAAGTTAGAGAAAAAGAAGGACTTGCATACGGAATAACCAGTAACTTTTACATTGACAGGAAATTAGAAGGATACTTTTTTGTTGGAACTCAAACTGAAAATAAAAACGTCAAAAAAGTTATCGAAATTATAACTAACGAGATAAAAGAAATTATAGATAACGGAGTAAGCCAAAAGGAATTAGACGATACCAAAAACTTTCTTAAAGGATCAATGCTTTTGAGTATGGAAAGTTTTTCAACTATAGCCAACTTTCTAATTTCAGAAAAAATTCTAAAACTTGATAAGAACTATTTTCTTAAAGATATAGAAAGGATTTCCGTAATTAACAAAGAAGAAATAAAAAGAATAGCAAAAGAATACCTTAAACCCGAAGAACTGTTAATAGTTATTGTAGGAGGTGAATAATGGAAAAAAAAGAACTACAACTTGAGATACCCGAAAACAGTGAAGTTACACATTACTCTAACCTTATAATAATATCTTTTAACGAAGATGAGTTTATACTTGACTTTGCTAGAATAATGCCAGGAAATAGAAATCCAAGAGTTGTCTCCAGAATAGTACTAAATCCTAAAAACGCTAAAAGGCTTGCAGGACTTTTATCTAACAA
>CALFVP010000131.1 GCA_937928175.1 uncultured bacterium
GGTGGAAGATGGGTGTTATAATATCCAGATGAATGGTATTAAGAATGTTAAGATTATTCAAGGGGATGTTTGCAAAGTTTTAGAAAGTATTGAGATACCTGATATTGTTGTAGTAGACCCTTCAAGAGTAGGTATTGAGGAAAACGTAATAAAGATTATAGGGAATAATTATAAAAATTTTGGTAAGCCTAAGGTTGTGGTTTATTCTTCCTGTAATTATAAGACACAAGTAAGGGATATAAAACTTTTCTCTCAATTAGGATTTGAAGTTAAGAAAGTTATACCTATTGATATGTTTCCCCAAACTCATCATGTTGAAGTAATAGCATTGATTGAAGGTAAATAAAGTGTGGTAATAATGTTAGGGTCTTAGTATTTTACTAAGGATTATACCTATAGTAATGAGAATAGAGTTAGTTTGTACAAGGTTAGCTGTGAATAAGTCTAGCATACCTTTTTGGATGTAGTTATCTTTGAAAGCCCAAGAGATGTTATTAATAGCTTTAGGTAAAGATAGCATAGCTATAAGTGTCCAATAGGGAAGTATACCCATAATAACTGATATCACTAGTGTTATGTAAGAGGAAATAACAAGTAGAAGGTAGTAGTACTTTGATATATCTTTACCTAGTATGCCTGCGATGGTTTTGTATCCAGATTGTATGTCATCTTCTATATCTCTCATATTGTTAGCGTGTAGTATTGCAACAACAAGTAAGGAAATTGGTATGATTCCAATTATTAAATTCCAGTTTAATATTGAAGTTTGTACAAAGTAGGATCCAAAACCTATTGTTGTCCAAGCTATTAGAACCATGATATCTCCTAAAGCTATGTATTTCCATCCAAACAGGAATGTATAGAAAATCCCTGATATTGCTCCAATTAAAACAAAGTACAAAAAGTAGGTATTGAATTTAAGTAAGTACCATATAATAAGTGCTATAAAAGCTGCGAATATTGTAAGTAAAATTCCAATTATAAGTACTTCTTTAGGTTTAACTATTCCTTCAACCAATACTCTTGATGATCCTAACGTATACCACTTGTCTATGCCTTTTTTATAATCAAAATAGTCTGATATAGCGTTAATACCTAGGTGTACTGCACTTGCACCAACTAAAACGAGTATAAATTTAAGTATATCAATTACAGGTGATAGTAAAGTACCAATTAGTACAAGTCCAATTGTAGCAGGAAGTGCCCAAGGTCTAGTGCTTTGGATGTAGTATTTTATTTTCGATGTTTTGTTTATTTCTCTTTTTATCATTTCTTTTGCGTTCTCATCAACATCAATCTCAAACCTTGGTATAAAACCTTCGATAAAGTAGCTTACGTACAACTTAATGGGTTCTAGCTTAACTACAACTGTATCTTTATTTTTTCTTAAGAAAGGTACAATAGCAAAATTTTTTCTAGTTACTATGCTTCTTTCAGGAGTGTTTTCTGTATCACCTATTATTTCAGCTTTTGCAATTCCTTGTATAAAAGCACTCAGATCATTTTTATCAATAACGAAAAATACTTTATTGTTTTCTAAGATGTAGTTATAGGTATGCGAATTTTTTTCAAGTATTACGTATATACTTGAATCTTTTTCACCGTAAAAAACCTTAGAAGCCCATATTTCTCCTTCATTGTTTTTTACACACAATGTTATAGTATTATTTTCCTTAATGATCTTAGATATAATACTTGCTTTATTTTTATCTAACATGATCGCCCCCTTTTTATAGTATTTTTTCTTTATCTAGGCATATACCTAGTTCTTTAAGTTGTTTTTCGGTTACGTACGATGGAGCATTACTCATAAGACAAACTGCTTTTTGTGTTTTTGGGAATGCTATAACGTCTCTAATACTTTCCATACCTTGTAAAATAGCGACTAATCTATCTAATCCGATAGCTAATCCTCCGTGAGGTGGTGCACCGTACTTAAAAGCTTCCAGCATAAACCCAAATTTTTCTTCGGCATCTTCTTCACTAAGTCCTATCAGTTTAAATATCTTCTTTTGTAGTTCTTTGTTATGTATTCTTATACTTCCTCCGCCTATTTCAACGCCGTTTAATATAATATCGTAGCTTTGAGCTCTAACCTTGAGAGGATCAGAATCAAGTAATGGTATGTCTTGGTAAACTGGAGCTGTAAATGGGTGATGTAAAGGATCAAGTCTATTTTCCTCTTCGTTCCATTCGAATAGTGGGAAGTTTATGATCCAACAAAATTTTAGATCGTTTTGATTTATTAAGTTTAGTTTGTTTGCCATTCTTAATCTAATTTGTCCTAGAGTGGTGGTAGCAATTTCCCATTTATCGGCAACAATAAGTAATAGTGATCCTTCCTTTGCTGATACCTTTTCTATTATTTTTTTTCTTACATTTTCTGAGAAAAATTTTGTTAAGTTTGACTCTAGATCTCCGTTTTTTACTCTAAACCATGCAACGCCTTTAGCACCAAATTCTTTAACCCAATCTCTAAGAAAATCAATTTCACTTCTGGATATTTCTTCACCTCTATCAACAACAATACATTTTATAACGCCATTGTTCTTAACAGCGTCTTTAAAGATTGTAAACTCGGTATTGCTTGCAATATCTGTTATATCAATTATTTCCATTCCAAACCTTAAATCGGGTTTGTCTGAGCCAAACCTGTTCATAGCCTCTTCATAGGAAAAAACCGGGAAATTACTGTTAAATTCTATTCCGTAGACTTTAGAAAGTACGTATTTTATCATTCCTTCGACTGTGTTCATAACGGTATTGATATCAACAAATGACATTTCAAGATCGACTTGAGTAAACTCAGGTTGTCTATCAGCTCTTAAATCTTCGTCTCTGAAACATCTAGCTATTTGGTAGTACCTATCAAATCCAGCAACCATTAATATCTGTTTGAATATTTGTGGTGATTGCGGTAAAGCGTAAAATTTACCTATATTAAGCCTACTTGGAACTATAAAATCTCTTGCTCCTTCCGGTGTAGATTTTATTAGCATTGGTGTTTCTATCTCGAGAAAATTGTTGTTGTTAAGGTATTCTCTTATTGATTGTGTTATCTGGTGCCTTTTTATGATGTTTTCTTTCATCATGTTTGATCTAAGGTCTAGGTACCTATACTTTAGCCTTTTTTCTTCTGAAACTATTTTAGGATTATTGAATGGTATAGGTGGAGTTTCCGAAACATTCAATATTTCAAATTCTTTTGCTAAAATTTCGACGTTACCTGTTTTAATGTTTGGGTTAATGCTCTCTAGAGGTCTTTCTCTTACAATACCTTTTACCGCTAATACGTATTCGTCTTTTATATCTCTAGCATCTTGGTGTAGTTTTTCGTCAACTTCAGGACTAAAAACTATTTGTACTATTCCTCTGATATCCCTTAGATCAACGAATACAACCCCACCGTGATCTCTTATAGTATTTACCCAACCGTTAACTGTAACTTCTTTACCTAGGTACTTTTCTGTAATTTCACCACAGTAATCCGTTCTTAGCCATTTACTTTCCATATACCTAAACTCCCAGTAAATTGGACTAAATTATAATAAATAAGATGTGTAATTTTAAAACTAAACCTTATACAGAAGGTTAGTACATTACAGCTGATAGGTAACCTACTACAAAATCTTTTGTACCGCTTGTATCTCCTGAGTTTAATAATTTCAGTACTTCTATTTTTTTGTTGTTTTTGCTTGCAAAAAGTATGAATGTACCTAGTGGTCCTGCACCGCAAGCTTCTATTTTTCTATCGTATAGAAACTTTATGTAATTGTCAAAGTCTCTTTGAAGTAATACTTCAATCAACCTGTTGTCTATTTCGTAAGCTTCTTTGTACGGGTGGTAATGAGATAGATCTGTTGATACTACTATAATTATTTTCTTGTCTTTGAAATTTTGAACTATTTCTTCTAGTATTTCTACCATTCTGGACATGAATATTTTGTTTTCTTCTCCGTATAGGATTGGTACTATTTCTATTTTACCGTTGAAAACTTGGTAAAGAAATGGAAGTTGTACTTCAAGGGAATGTTCTTCATCTTGTATTTTGTAGGATATCTCAAATTCTTCTTTTTTTGCCAAAAATGAAACTATTTCTTTGTTTATTTTCATTATTCCGAGTGGTGTATAGTAGTAGTCTCTGTCATCGGTTATGAAAAAATTAGAGAAAAAGTGATGACTAGGGGCTAGTATTATTGCTACATCGTAGTTTTTGTTAAATAGCGATTTGTACGAGTATCCTGCAACTACTCCTGAATACTTGTATCCTGCATGTGGAGCTACTATAGCTATTATATCTTTATTTACTATCTCTTCCGGTACTTCTGCTTTTTCGATAAAGTTGTTTACTGTTTTTTCTAACTCAAACTTCTCTGATGGGTAAAAAGATCCAGAGTAAGACGGTTTCCTGCAATTTTTATTACTTTCGAACATATTAAAAAGCTAAAAAATTCAATTGATTAAGTCAAATTTTTTATTTAGTTTTATAGTATCTTTTATGTTAACTTTATGTATTTTCCGATAAATATGGTATGGTTATTTTTATAAAACCGGAGTTAATTCTTACTCCTGGTGAGATTCTTGAAAATAAAGGTATATACGTAGAGGTGGATACGGGTAGGATAATTGATGTAAAAGAGTATGTTGGAAAATCTGATATTAATATTTTTCTAGGACCTAATACTGTTGTAATTCCTGGAATTATAAATGCCCATGATCATCTTCTTGGAAGTTACTGGCCTAGAGTTGGTGAGGGACCTCATATTTCTTGGAAACCTTGGGATGATATGCTTAAGTCTTCTGAAGTTTACAAAGAAAGAAGTAAAATACCTAACTTTTATCTTTACGTACTTGGTGCTTATAAAAACCTTATATCTGGTGTTACAACAGTTAGTGATCATATACCTCACAAAGTAAATCAAGAGTTTATAGATAAGCTTCCTGTCAGAGTTATATCGGAATATACTTTAGCGCATGAGGTATCAAGCTATGATCTAAAGTGGGGAGATGGAGTTGAAATTGAACATAAAAGAGCCGTTCAAAACAACTGGCCTTTTATAACCCATATAGAGGAAGGTTTCGATGAAGAGTCTATGAAGGGAATTGATTACCTTGAAAGTTACGGTGCTCTTACTGATCATACCGTTATGATTCATGGACTTGCGTTATCTGATGAAGATTTGGACAAGATTTCTAAAGCTGGAGCTCATTTGGTAACTTGTCCCATTTCAAATTACTTCATGTTTAAAAGAATTGCAAGATTAAAAGAATGGTTTGAAAGAAACATTAACGTTTCTTTAGGAACGGATTCTCCTATGTCTGGCGGAATGAATATCCTTGAGGAAGCAAAGTATTTAAAAATGGCTTACAAAGTAAAGTATTTTCAAGATTTGGATAATAGGACTATTGTTTACATGGTTACCAAAAACCCTGCTAAAGCTTTTAGAATTCAAAACAAAGTGGGTAGAATAGAAAAAGGATTGTTTGCCGATTTGGTTGTTTTTAGATTAAAAGGTAATGATCCTTTTGGTAGTGTGGTTTATTCTTGGTTTAATGATATAGAAATGGTTTTTATAAGAGGTATTCCTTACTACGGGTTTTCGTATTACAAGGAGGTTTTTGATAAATTTTCAGGTATTGTTGATTATTCAAAAGCCATAATAGACGGTAAAGAAAGAATAATTGTAGGGGATTTGGAAGGTTATGTCAAGACAATTTGGAACTTTGTAGGTTTTAAAAAACATTTGCCGTTTTTACCAATATTTATTAAAGATTAAATAATGATAAGGATTGTTGTAGCACTCTTATTCTTGTTAGCGTTAGTTTTGGTCATTGTATCTATTGTTTCTTACCTGGATTATAGAAATAAGAAAAGAAAGTATGAAATGAATGAATATATGAAGAGAAATAGTAGAAAATGATACATTTTGCATTTATAATTGTTTCATAGAAACGTTTCTATGAAAGTGCTTGTTAATTCTTTTTGTTTTAACTGTGGTAACGAACTTGATTATAAAAGTTTGTTTCTTGGATTATGTAAAAAATGCGTTGAGAGTATTCAAAGAATAGATATTAGTAC
>CALFVP010000132.1 GCA_937928175.1 uncultured bacterium
TTTCAGAAGAGTTCAATAACTCTTTTATTTCTAATAATACTGGCAAAATTTCTATAATAGACAAAAAAGTTTTATTGTCGGAATATTTAATTATTGTCTTTCACTCAATAATTGGCAAAATACAATTTGAAAAGGAAGCAAGTCAAACAGCACAACCAAAGATTTATGATTCACAAGTAAAAAATTTCAAAATCCCCATTCTCCCCATGCCCACCCAGCAAAAAATTGCTGATTTAGTTCGTCAGTCTCACGAAGCGCGGAAAAAAGCAAAAGAATTATTAGAAGAGGCAAAAAGGAAAGTTGAAGAAAAAATTGAAGAATGTTCTATCTAAACTTTTAGGATTCAAAGCTAACTACCTTTAGTTTGAGCTTCAACAAAAGTAAAATCTAACAAGAGTACAAGCATAAAGAATAAGTCAAATCTCTTTATTTCTGAAATTCCCTGAAATCTCACTTTTAATTGTCTTTCGTTATTTTAAGATCAACAAGTCTACCTTCAATGTAAACATTTGTAAACAAACCAACAGAAATATTTTTAAGTCTAAAACGGTCAACTACCGTCAAATCACCAACCTTTTTAAACCTAACAAATTCATCAGAAACGTTACCAAATTTATCAAACTCGGTTAAGTTCGTTAAGTAAACGTTAGTAAAATTCATAGAATAAAAAACAGTAAAATTTTTTAAATTCGATACACCGTTACTGGAAATGAAAAACAGTAACCCTGGTATATCAAAACATTCAACATGGTTTGTAAAAAAGTTTGTTGAAAACGTACCTTTACCTTTCTTAATGTACAAAGACATTTCAACGTTCTTATTTTCACCAAAAACCGCACTTTCAATTATTTCAACGTTACCTTGCAAAAATTTCACTTTGTAAAAATACAGTTTAGGATAAATGTCAATATAGGATTTTGATACTGTAGTTGAAGATAGCTGATACCTTGGAGGAACACCCTTAAGAGACTTAGAAACTACCGTAGCATTCAAAAACTTCGGATACTCACCAAAATCATAATTTATTGATGTAAGGAAATTATACTTGCCATCAATCAACACTTCATAGTCCATAGAAACAATAACCCCGTAAACACGAAAAACAAAAAGAATGACAAAAACACCACACCAAAATAAATGAATCTTTTTCATAAAAAAAATTTTCGTAAATAGTACTAAATCTTAAAATTTTCAAAGAACATAGTAATAGTAGAATAAGTAACTTTATCGGTAGAATAAATTCTGAAAATAGTTTCTATATTCTTTTGTTTCAAATCATCAATAAAAAACTTTACAAAATATAAACCTAACCCAGCACCAATCTTGTCGTCGTTTTCTTCTGCGGTAAATCCCTCAATTATACTTCCAATTTCCGAAGTAGCTTTTTCCCTAAGCCTTTTAGCATCATCGTAAGAAATAGGAACATTGTTACTAACTTCGATTTTAAATATATCTTTAGAAAACTTCCAAGAAATTTTAACCCATTTATCAAACTTTAAGCAAAGATTAACAACTTCATCTCTATTGTTGATTATAATATCTTTTTCACTTAACGGGAGATCTATTCTATTTTCTTTTAAAACACTATAAAAATTAGCTTTTTCAGCGTTATCAACAAGTTCCATTATGATGTTATTAACATGAATTATATCAAGTTTACCAATAAAATCCAGAATTTTGTTCGTAATAAACTCTATAAGTCTTCTTTGGCTATGCGGTGAATAAAGTTTCAGCTCAATACCTTTAGTGTACAGTAAAAGTTTTTCCAAACCTAAGATGGTTTTAAGAGAGTTTTCAGATAACTTAACAAACATACTTGGTAAATTGCTAGGATCGAAATTATTCCTATACTCCTCAGGTAATACATTATTGAATTTAATAAACCCTAGCTTGTTTAAAACTATTATAAATAAATCCTTATTACTACACTTTTTAATATCATCAAGCAAAGCATCAACCATATCGAATAATTTTAAACAAACTAAAAACAGTTATCAATAAAAAAATCTAAAAACTTTCTTTATTAAATCTTAACTAGACTTTTGTTAAACTTAGTTTGTCAACAACAGATTGAATTATAAAATCACTTACCTCTACTTCATCACAAACAACATCAACACCGATTTCAACGAGTTTGTCAACTTCAGATAAAAATTTTACTCTAGCAATTATATTAACGTTAGGGTTAATAGACTTTGCTTTTTCGGATATAAACAAAGCTTCTCTAAGTATTGGTGGAGTTATAACTATAAGTTTAGAAGACTCAACGCCAGCCCACTTTAAAATATTTTCCTTTTTAGCATCACCAAAGCGAATGTTATAATTTTTTTCATATTTTTTAACAGTCTCTGGATTCATTTCAAGAACTACGTAAGATATTGAACTACTTTCAAGAAAGTCTACTAATTTTTTCCCAACAGGTCCAAAACCAACAACAATAACATCAAACTTCTTTAGTTTTTTATCCTCAATACCTTTTGTACGCAAAAAACTAAACTTACTTTCAATGTTATCAAGCAATTCAAAAATCAAAGGTATTGTAACCATGCTAAAAAGTAAAGAAGATGAAAGAATAACGAACATTTTATCACTGAGTATTTTATCCGCTAAGCCAACGGATAATATTAGTAATCCGTATTCACCAATACTGGTTATTAAAACCGAACTTCTAATATTGTTTTCCAAAGAAACTTTCATAAAAAACAAAACTAAAAAACTCACAACGAATTTAAACACTAGTATGGCAAAAGTAACGTACAGTATAGTAGTTAAATTTGAGATAAACAGATTAATATCCAATAGAGTACCAACGTAAACGAAGAAAAAACCCACGAATATTTCCTTTATTGGTAGAATTTCCGATGCTATCTGTCTACCAAATAGAGTTTCAGAAACAATAATACCTGCAATAAACGCTCCTAAAAGGTGAGAAAGCCCACATAATCTTGAAACAACACCACTTCCAAAACTCAAAACAATTGCAAGAAATACCAAAAGATATCTATCCCTTAAAGCTAAAGCTTCAGAAAATTTTGTTTTCGTAAAATAAAACAAAGCAACAACGTAGACAGTAAAAACTAAAATTCCTATAAGTACTTTTGTATCAAAAACTTTAGAGCCAGTGATAAATGGCAAAAACGCAAGAACTAAAATACCAATTACATCTTGAACAAGTGAAATTAAAAATGATATTCTTCCATAGGTTACATTTAAAGATCCTTTGTATTCAACTATACCAGCAATAACAGCTGTACTACTCATAGTAACAACTACAGAAATTATAAATGCAACTTTGTAATCAAAAAAAACGAGAGATAGTAAAAAAACTGGCAGTAACGTAAAAAATATTTGTCCTAACCCTCCAAAAATTGCCTCTTTCCTATACTTCAAAAGTATCCTAAATGAAAACTCAACCCCTATAAAAAACAACAGTAACATCATCCCCAAATTAGAGATTTCCTCAAACAAATAGTTCTCCTTCAGTATTCCAATTTTACCTAAAACAATACCTGTCACAATCAATGAAACAATGGAAGGTATCTTAAATTTACCGAAAAAGTAAAGAAGTACCGAAGAAACCAAAAAGACTATAAATATACCTGTTACTATATCAAGAGACATTTACAATTCCTCTAGAATTATATTTTTATTTGTGTATATACATATTTCACCAGCTATCTTTAGGGATTCTTCGACAACGAATTTAGGATCTAAATTAGGGTCAATTCTCATAAAAGCTCTTGCTGCAGCAAGAGCGTAAGGACCACCTGAACCTATAGCAGCGATATTATCCTCTGGTTCAATAACATCCCCTGTACCAGAAAGTATAAGTATTTTTTCTTTATTTCCAACTATCATAAGTGCTTCTAACCTTCTAAGAAGTTTATCAGTTCTCCATTCTTTAGCCAAGCTTACAGAAGCTTTAAGAATGTTACCATTATTATCCTTAAGGTGTTCTTCAAATTTTTCAAGCAAAGCAAAAGCATCAGCAGTAGCTCCAGCAAAACCAACCAAAACTTTATCATCGTATATTTTTCTTATTTTTCTAGAATTCGATTTTAAAACAGTATCACCAAAGGTAACTTGTCCATCACCACCTATAACAAGTTTGTAATTTCTCAGTATGCCAATAACAGTAGTACCCCTAAACTTCATTTTATCCCCCAAAAATAACTTAGAAATTATAATCTAAACCAAACATACCAAACAAAATTAACAAAAACTAATAAATTTGATAAAAAACAAAATACTTGTTTAGGATTTTCAATTATGACAAAAACAATTTCATGTATAAAAAACATGATTGAAAACCTTAAACCAAAGGTGCTAAAAGCACTTTTATCAATCTTAGATTACCTAAAGTACAGTTTCAAATTCAATAGAATTCAAATGTACATAATAAAGCAGTTTTTAACAGTATTTATAATTAGTTCAATACTACTAACCTTTTTAGCGGTAGTATTTAACCTTATTATGGACTTAAATTGGTTTCTGTCAAGACCCGATATTCTAAAAACTAAGTTTAACTACATACTGATAGTTTACATTCTCAAAGGTCCTCAACTATACTCATACCTAGCCCCACTGTGCGTACTAATAAGTATATCTTACACGATATCAAGAATGTCTAGAAATTTTGAGTTAGTAGCAATAATAAATGCAGGAATGAGCTTAAAAAAACTCTTTGCCTCACTCATAAACGTAATATTCATTACATCAATACTATACTTTTTCTTTCTTGATCAAATAGTAACCTTAGCAGGAAAGGAAGCAAGAACTATTGAAAGGGTAAAGGTATGGGAAGAAATAGATTTTTTACAAACCAAATCACTTAGAGACATAAAAGATCCAATAAAAAGTCAAAACAAGAGTATAACTTACAGTGAAATAGGTTTTATATCCATAGATGGTGAGATGGAAAGAGTCAAAATAAACAAATTTTTTGAAAAAACTGGGAAAATTGATTTTGAAGCTAAAAAGTTTGAAGGTGGATTAATACATTACACAATAACAGCAAAGTCTGCTAAGTGGGATAAAAGTATAGGTAACTGGAGAATGTACGATGTTGAAATAATTGAATTTAACGAGAAAAGTGAACTAGTTTCCAGAAAATTATTAAAGGAATTTATACCAAACTTTAAATTAGATCCTCCATCGTTTTTCTTTCCAAAAAAGTATGACTTTAACTTTTTAACTTTAGCAGAAATGAGCGAAGAAATAAACAAATCACTTTCAATAAAAGCATCATTTGAAGGTGGAAACTACTACCAAAAATTAATGATAATGCTATCAAGACCAAGTATATCGTTTTCTCTTTTGATATCAGGGCTACTAGCTTTGGGATTTGTACAAGTAATATCAAGGAACTTGACTTTTGTAAATATGGTATTTCAATCGGTAATAAGGTATGTTTTATACTTTATATCTTTCTTAGGTGGAATATGGATTGGAGAAAACAGAATACTACCACCAATAATAGCAGTTTGGTTGCCAAATGTAATATTCTTTTCATACGCAATATACTTAAATTACAAAGTAAAAACTTGAAAAGTATGATTTAATTTTGTATACTTTTAACTAAACTTAGGAGGAATTGAATGAAAGGATTTTCATCACTAATACCAATGGTAATAGAGAACACTGGTAGAGGTGAAAGAGCTTACGATCTTTACTCAAGGCTATTAAAAGATAGAATAATAATACTTGGTTCTGAAATAACAGAAGATTTAGCGAACATAGTAGTAGCAGAACTTTTATTCTTAGAAGCTGAGGATCCAGATAAAGAGATACACTTTTACATAAACAGTCCTGGTGGGCTAGTAACAGCAGGACTTGCAATATACGATACTATGCAATACATAAAACCTGATATAGTAACAATATGTTTAGGTCAAGCAGCATCAATGGCAGCAATACTACTATCAGCTGGAACAAAGGGAAAAAGGTTTGCTTTACCACATTCAAGAATAATGATACATCAACCACTTGGAGGAGCACAAGGACAAGCTACAGACATCGAAATACAAGCAAAAGAAATTCTAAGAATGAGAGATACATTAAACGAAATACTAGCAAAACACACAGGACAACCTATAGAAAGAGTAAAAAAAGATACTGACAGAGATTTCTACATGTCCCCACAAGAAGCAAAAGAGTACGGTATCATAGATGAAATATTAGTAAAAAGAATATAGGAGGATAAAATGAAAAAAGAAATAGAAATATCTTTAACAAATAGAATATTTAACCTGGGTAACGTACAACTTCTAACAACACAGTACGGAGATAAGAAAAACGTATCAACGGTAGCGTGGATAACCCCTCTAGAAAAAGATCCTCCACTTGTAGTAATATCACTGGATAAAAATTCTTTCTCATTCGAGCTAATAGATAAATCAGGAGAATTCGCCTTAAACACACCAACAGCAGAAATAATTAACATAGTAAAAAAAGTAGGATCAGTATCAGGAAAAGAAATTGACAAATTTCAAGAATTCAATATACCATACTCTCAAGGTAAATTTTCAAAAGTACCACTGCTCGATAACTGTATTGCAAACGTCGAATTTATAGTAAAATCAATAGTACCACTACAAACTCATGCAATGGTAATGGGAGAAGCAAGAAGAGCAATAGTTGAAGAGGATCTCTTCTCAGACCATTGGCTACTGGAAGAAAAAGACATCATTCTAATACATCACGCAGGTAGTAACTACTTCTGCACAACTAAATTCCTGGTAGAAATAAAAAAACTTTAATAAACTTTCTTTACAATACCACCATCAACAAAAAAATACCTAAACCCAAGTTTACCTTTATTAACTATACCGTTAACAAAATCACAAACATAACTTTTAGGAACACCCCTTAATATACCATACCCACCGTAAAAAAATTTACCACCTACCCCCATAAGTAAATTCAAACATTCATCGTACTCAAAATACCTATCATGCAAAAAATTAAAAATAACTTTTTCTTCCGAAGTCAACTCAAAAGAATCAGTTTCTAAAGAATCATAACGCAAAACAGAAGAATTAAGGTAAGAAATTAAATAATCTAACCTATTACCTCTAAATCCAAGAAAATTCAAAAAACTCAAATACTCTTCTTTAAGGTAAGGTTTTTTAATAATTCTTTTAGAAACGCTCATTTCATCCTTTAGAGAAACAAAAAAATTGTATTCCCTTGAAGAAAAAAAGACAACATCGTGTAAAAATTCTTGTATAGACTTAGGAATAGATAAATAGTTTAAAGAATAAAAATTAACATCCCTAACAAACTTTTTAAGTTTTTTAGGAACTATTAAGATACCTTTGCTAGACCTAAACTTATTAATTAAAACCTTTCTAACATCAAAGTTATTGGTATCCAATAGAAAAACATT
>CALFVP010000133.1 GCA_937928175.1 uncultured bacterium
TAGGGGTGTTTACGATGTTTCTTTGATGGTTTCGTGGTTTTATGAGAATGTTGGTAACGTTGGCATTTCGGATGTAGGACAGAATACAAAAATAATTTACAAAGTTTTGGATAGAAAAGTACTACCTTCGAAAATTTCTGATATTGTTGATAAAATATTTTCTTCTTACCAATTTCTTTATCAAGAAGTTATATATTCTGAGTGGAATAGAATGCTAGAGAAAGAAGCTAATGTTAAGGTGAAAGATATTTCGGAGTTTGCTAAAGAACTTTGATTATTCTATATCTACCAATGATAGCCACTTTACCCTTATTTTTAGCTCTTTAAGCGCAAATTTTTGTATACCTTTTCTTTTCCTTTTAGTAAGATCTATGTTTATTATTTCCAAATGTTTTATTTTTGGTGGTATCTCTATTTTTACTTCTTCCATTACTGTTATATATCCTGTTCCGTCACATCTGTAACAGTTTCTATTTGATCCAAAACATACGTTACATATTGCTTTAGCGGGAAGTTTTATATTTAGTATTGCTCCTTCTTCTATTTCGTTATCTTTTAAATATACTACTAAATCTTCGCCAAGCTCTTCTAGAAAGTCTTTTCTCGAGAACTTTTTTGATAAATCAAATCCAGCTCTTGATATGTTAAGCAGTGATATTTTGTATTCTATTCTACTTTGAGGTATTACGTTTTTGTTGTCAGTTGAGGTAACTTTGTAAGTTATTTTTTTTCTTGATAAGTATTCTTTATCGTAATTTTCTTTTAGTTTTGGATCAGAAAGTATTTTGTACGCTTCAAGTATGGTTTTAAAATCTTTTTCATCCTCTTTATTGATGTCTGGATGGTATTTTTTTGCAAGTTGTCTAAATGTACTTTTTATCTTATCAATCGAAGATTCGAATTCTATTCCCAGTATTTCGTAGTAGTCTTTAAATTCATCTCCATTTTTCATACCTATAATTTTAGTTAATAAAAAACCTTTAAATCAAATCGTTAAGCTTTGATTTGTTTTGTAATTTTAAATTAAGATTTGTGATACTTTAATATTTTTAACAATGCATTATTATATTATATGTATGAAGAAGATTTACGTTTTATTGATAATAGTGTTTTTGATATTTTTTTATGGGTGTGTTAACGTTTTTTCTCCTTTGTTTCTTGATCCGTCTAAGGGAGATTTATCTTCTTTGAGTGATGTCAATTTTCTTAATTATATGGGTGATTATTACGCAGATATCGGAGATTATGATACCGCTAGAAAGTTTTATCAAAGAGTATTAGAGATAGATCCTAAAAATTCAAAAGCTCTTATAGGTATTGCCAACTGTGACTTATTCTTAATTATTCCAAGAACTAATATTATTGGCTTTTACCAAAGTATATACAGTAATTTTTCTAGTTCATCAAATTATCTTGAATTTTTCAATTATTACATAACTAACAGTATATATTTCGATGTTTTTAAAAGTATAAGTATGAATCTTTACGTTGTTATAAACGGATTGTCTGATGATCTTTCTCTTACAAACGATGGTAATTTGCATTTTAATTTTGCTGTATTTAACAAGATTTACAGTATTTTTGCTTTTTTGGATTCCAGTTATGATGGTAAAATTGATACTAACGATGAAGTTTACAATTTTGTTGCTGATATGACAAATAGTAACAGTAACGATGTAGATATCATAAATAGATATATATTTTATGGAGGATCCATTAAAAAAGCAATGGATTTGTATTTTGCTAAGGCTATTCAGAGTAGGGTATCGTTGATTTTTGTAACGAATAAATTTGTTTCGAGGGATTCTTCAATAGAGGTAGAAATTTTTAAAGCATTTCAGGATATTGATCTACAAGTAACGAATATTTACACGAATTTTTTAAGATATTACAACTTCTATACTACGATGTACAACAGAATGGTATACCTTTTGACGAATAATGGTATTTCGTTTGATATTGCTACTAACATTACTAGGCTTACTAATGCTTTTGGAGATAATGTAAGTAATTATGCTAACTTTGATAATAGTGATTTGACTAATATTCTTAATTTATCGGATCCTTCGGCTTGGGATACGCTTACAAATTATTTAGATATAAATAGACTTACAAATTAGGGTGGAGAGTATGAGAAGTTTTATTTTAGTTTTGATGTTGTTGTTTTTGTTCGTTGTAGAAGTTGTAGGTGTTGAAGTTAAAAGTGATGTTGATTCATTTTTTTCATCACCTAGACAGTTATCTTTTGGTGATGTTAAGTTACTTTATCCTTACGATGCTTTAGTATTTCTTAATAATCCTGGAATTTTATCTTACACAAAGAGTGAAAAATTTTTCTTATTTAAGCTTTCTTTTTATTCTGGTGCTAGAACTGGTTATATTTACGATGTTTTGGGTTTATCTTCTTACAACCTTAGTCCTACAGAGTGGATTGGATTTGATTGGAATAGGTTGACAAATGATCTTTTGAAGGATCCTTACGGTATACTTTTGAATTCTGAACCTGAGGTAGGGTTGTTTGGTCCAATATCTGTTGGGTACGTCGGTAATGGAATAGGAATTTTACTTTTTAACGATTTTTTTTCATCTCTTGATATTAGACAGGCACCGGGAATACCTTACGTTGATTTAAAAAGTTTTGCTGAGATTGGTATAACTTTTGGTTTTGGGACTTATTTTGAAATATTGAAGTTCTATACTTTGCATGTAGGTGTTTCTTTTTCTTATTCTAAAAGGTATAAGTCTCCGTTTTTCTACGGTGGAAGTGCTCTTGAGATAGTGAATTATTATGAAAGAACTAGAAATGGAATTTATGAATACGATGTTGGTGATTCTTTTTGGGGGAATATAGGAGTTATTTTTGATGATGGAGAGTACTTTAAGTATGCTCTTACCGTAAATAACTTCTTTGGTAGGACGTTTCACTGGAACAGAATTTCATATGAAAATGGAAAAGAGATTTTTAGTGGTTATAATTACCTTAGTTATATTCATCCAAGTATTTCTTTAGGGATTATGTTTAATACAGAAAAAATACTTTTTATACCTACTTTTTTGTTATCTGATTTTATGGTGGAATTGAATTTAGTTGATGTTGTAAACTTTAATGAGTTTTGGTTTAAGAAGTTTAAAGTTGGTTCTGAGATTTCTGTTTTGAGAATAGTCAAATTAAGAGGTGGAATCAATCAAGGATTTCCAACGTTTGGTTTTGGTGTTGATTTAGTTTACTTTGCTATTGATTTTGCTTTCTCTCAGTATGAAAAAGGTGCTCTTCCAGGATACCAAAGTATTCAAAATGTTTCTGTATCTGCTGAAATAAAGTTTTAGTATTTTTTACATATATAGTCTGCTACACAGTAAGCTGCAAACGATCTAGGTTTGAAAACAGGTATTAGTCCTTGTGATGATACATACCCAAAAGCTTCTTTTAAAAACGTGTTCGAAAAATAAGAAGATGAGGAGTTTATATCTAAGTGTACTTCTATAGTTCTATTTTGTATGAAGGGATAAATGAGTAAAGCTGTTTCTACTGCTTTATGTACTTCCATCATTACTCTTTGTCTTGTTGATTGTATTCTTTGGGTTTTCTCAACTTTGACAAATACGTTTGCTCCTCTGGATCTATCGTGGTGTATTACTACTACTGTGGCAAATACACAGTAATCTCTTTTTTGTGATGAATCGCAGCCAATGTATATTCCTGTATGTGGCGAAGAAGAATTTATAATGGATACTATTTCTTCTAAATTTAATTTCCTAAACATTTTCATAAATTATTAATAAATTTTGGTTTGCTTTCAATAAATTTTGAGATCTTCCAGCTATGCTTAGCGTAGAAAGTACTTGACAATGGATTGAAGTTTTAGATTTGGATTTAAAAAAGATAATTTTGTTTTTTGGAAAAGAGGTTTTGTTTCTTATCTGGAAAGTAGTAAGAAACTTTATTAAAATTCTCTGAGAAGAAGATGTGGGTAAAAGTACTAAAAGAGTTTTTTTGGTTATGGTGGGATAACTTCTCAAAAAATATAATAGTAAGCGTTTTAGGGTTTGTAGGGAATATTCCAACGTTATTTTTTACAATGGGTCTTTTTATATTCGTCAGAATACCAATAGAACCATTACCAAAGCAAGAAGAAATAAACTTATTTTGGATTGTAATATCGGTACTTTTAGGAAGCAGTATATTTTTTCCAACACAGATAGGGTTACTTACTGTGGCAAAAAACTTTTCAACAAATACTCATAAAAAGTTTTTTGCAGAATTTTTTCAAGGGATTAAGGAAAATTTATCTAAATCGGTATTAGGTACTATTGCAGGAGGTTTAATATACTTTTTAGGAACATTTGCTATGATTTTTTATTCAGTATTTTTTGGAACAAATAACATACTAGGAATAATCTTGACAGTACTAACGTTTTGGTATATGGTGGTGTTTACGTTGTTTTTTGTGGTGTTATCTTTGTATATTGTCTTTTTCCCTAAAGACAGTATAAGAACTTCAATAAGTAGATCTTGGGTTATAATGATGGATAATGTTTTTGTAGTGTTTTTAAGTGTACTTACAATAGTACCAATATTTATATTTTCGTTTATAAGTGCTGTAGGAATGATGTTATTTTATCAAGGACTTGTAAATTCTCTCCTTGTTGCTATGTTTGTAGTGATACTGAGAAAATACAAAATACTTGAAGATATCCAAGATAATAGAACTATAAAAGATATATTTAGACCTTTCTAGAGTATGGATAGGCTATTTATAGCAATAGATGTACCAGATAACATAAAAACAAAGTTTTTAGAAATCACTAAAAAACTTAACTTGTTAGATGCTAAAACAGTACCTTATGAAAATGTACATATTACATTGAAGTTTATAGGTGAAACTACAAAAACTAACGATATATTAAACATCCTTGAAAGTGTAAAGTTTAGTAGGTTCTATATCCTAGTAAAAAATGCAGGTGTATTTCCAAATATACGTAACCCAAGAGTTTTTTGGGTAGGAATAGATGAAAGTAACGAAATAAAACTACTTTTTAATATTATAGAAGAAAAACTAGAAAAAATAAACATACTAAAAGATAGTAGGACATTTTCACCTCACATAACATTAGCAAGGTTCAAAAAACCACCGAATATACAAAAGCTTAAGCTACTTTTAGAAGAAAGTGGTAAAGAGTTTGGTCAATTTCTTGTTGAAGAGTTTGTACTTTACAAAAGTGAGCTTTCTTACCCAAATCCTAAGTATTATCCAATAAAATCATTCCGTTTACTCTAGGTTACTTAAACCAAAAAATTGGTTTATTTTCCTTCTT
>CALFVP010000134.1 GCA_937928175.1 uncultured bacterium
CTGAATATATGGAAAAACATTCTGTTGCAAGGTTGATAGGAGCACCTCCAGGTTACGTTGGATATGAGGAAGGAGGACAATTAACCGAAGCAGTTAGAAGAAGACCTTACTCTGTTATACTGTTTGATGAGATTGAAAAGGCTCATCAAGATGTATTTAATATCTTGCTCCAAATACTAGATGATGGAAGACTTACAGATGGACAAGGAAGAACAATAGATTTTAAAAACACTGTAATAATAATGACATCTAATTTACTCACTGATGTTATACCAGAGTTTTACAATGGGGAGATGTCTGAATCTTCTAGAGAAAAAATAGTTAAAGAACTTATGAAATTTTTTAGACCAGAGTTTATAAACAGAATAGATGAAATACTCGTATTTAAAAAACTCGGTAAAGAAGAAGTAATGAAAATAATAGATATCCAGTTGGATAGAATTATAGATAAGTTGAGAGATAAAAAAATTAACGTTTACATAGATAATTCTACTAAAGAGTACTTGGCCAAAATAGGGTACGATGAAACGTTTGGAGCAAGACCTCTTAAAAGAGCTATACAGAGAGAAATCCTTGACAAGCTTTCTTTACACATGATAAGTGGAAAAATAAAAGAAGGTGATAACGTTAAAATTGTTTTTAACGATGGAAAGATAGATTTTGTTGTAAATAGTTAGTAAAATGGTGTAAGAAAATTTTTAAATCTTTTATACCCCCAAAGGAGTATGTTTTTTATTGAAATAGCAAAGAATAGGTATTCGTCTTTATAATAATTGAAAAAAATTTTTTGGGAGAGGATTATGAAGGAAGTTGTACCTATTGAGAGAATAAGGAATATAGGTATTATTGCTCATATTGATGCTGGTAAAACAACTACCAGTGAAAGAATACTTTTTTACACTGGTAAGATACATAAAATGGGGGAGGTTCATGAAGGTGATGCTGAGATGGACTGGATGGTACAAGAGAAAGAAAGAGGTATTACTATTACTAGTGCTACGACAACTTGTTTCTGGAAAAACCATAGAATAAACTTGATAGATACACCTGGGCACGTAGATTTTACCGTTGAAGTTCAGAGATCCCTTAGGGTACTTGACGGAGCAGTTACCATTTTAGACGGTAGTGAAGGAGTTGAACCTCAATCTGAAACTGTATGGAGACAAGCTGATGAGTACAGAGTTCCTAGGATAATATACGTCAATAAGCTTGATAAAGTTGGAGCTGATTTTTACATGTGTTTGGAGTCTATAAAACGTAAGTTGGGTGTTAAACCTTTACCATTGCAGATTCCTATAGGTCATGAATCTTCTTTTGTTGGTGTTGTTGATTTGATTGAAATGAAAGGAATATATTGGGATACTGATGAGCTTGGCAAAGAGTACCGAGTTGGTGAAATTCCTTTGGATCTAAAAGAAAAAGTTGAGATATATAGGAATAAACTAATAGAAGCTGTTTGTGAAGAAGATGAAGAACTTTTAGAATTGTATTTGGAAGGTAAAGAACCAGATATATCGACTATAAAAAAGATGGTAAGAAAGCTTACAATTAGTGCCAAAGCTTTTCCTGTTGTTGCTGGAACTTCTTTAAGAAATAAAGGTATTCAAACTCTTTTAGATGCTATAGTTGACTATTTACCTAGTCCTCTTGATCTTCCCCCAGTAAAAGGGTATAGAGAGGATGGTAGTATTTTAGAGAGGAAACCTGATGATAAAGAACCTTTAACTGCGCTAGCTTTTAAGGTTATGACTGATCCTTACGTTGGTAAAATTGTTTTTACGAGGATTTATTCTGGTGTGTTGAAGTCTGGAATGTATATTTATAATTCAACGAAAGGTAAGAAAGAGAGAGTTTCAAGAATACTACTCATGCACGCTAATACAAGAGAAGAGATAAATGAATCTAGTGCTGGTAATGTTGTTGCTTTAGTTGGTCTTAAGGATACTACTACCGGAGATACGTTGATTTCTGAAGATTCCGAGAAGATAGTTTTAGAGTCAATAAAGTTTCCGGAACCTGTTATCGCTATTGCCATAGAGCCTAAAACTAAAGAAGATCTCGATAAACTTTCAAACGTTCTTTCTAAACTTCAAGAAGAGGATCCTACATTTAAGGTTAAGACAGATCCTGAAACAAATCAAACCCTTATTATGGGAATGGGAGAACTTCACCTTGAGATAATGGTTGATAGAATGGTAAGAGAGTTTAAGGTCCAAGTTAATACTGGTAAACCTCAAGTTGCCTATAGGGAAACTATAGAAACTAAAGCTAGAGCTGAAGGTAAATATATTAAGCAAACTGGTGGTAGAGGACAATACGGACATGTATTTATAGAAATAGAACCTTTACCAAGGGGAAGTGGATTTAAGTTTATTGATAAGATTGTCGGTGGTAGAATACCTAAGGAGTATATACCTGCAGTTGAAGCTGGTGTAAGAGAAGCAATGGAGAGCGGTGTTACTGCTGGGTATCCTGTGGTTGATGTCCAGATAACGCTATTTGATGGATCATTCCATGAAGTTGACTCATCAGAAATAGCTTTTAAAATTGCAGCATCTAAAGCTTTTAAAGATGCTATGAGAGAAGCATCTCCAATAATCCTTGAGCCTATAATGAGAATGGATGTTATTGTTCCTGAAGAGTACTTAGGGGATGTCTTGGGAGATTTGAATTCTAGAAGAGCTAAAATAATAAATATGGACCAAAGAGGTAATACCAGAGTTATAACTTGTTATATACCTTTGTCTGAAACTTTCGGT
>CALFVP010000135.1 GCA_937928175.1 uncultured bacterium
GAAGTAGTCGATTACGACAAATTCCCAAATACACTTATGAGTAGTTTATTAGGCTTCAAGTACGTAAGCTTTGACGAACTTATAACAACTTCAGATATAATATCATTGCATATTCCATACTTTCCTGAAGTACATCACATTATAAACATAGATACAGTTAAAAAGATGAAAAAAGGAGTAATACTCATAAACACCTCAAGAGGTGCACTTATAGACAACAATGCCTTACTTTACGGACTTAACAAAGGAATAATTGCTGGAGTAGGATTAGACGTAATAGAAGGAGAGGAAGAATTAATGAAGGAAAAAGAAGATACCTTAATAACAGATTCAACAGATTATACCAAAGTTGTAAATTTGTTACAAAGTAATATATTACTACATAGAGAAAATGTGGTCTTTACGCCTCATAACGCATTCAATAGTGTAGAATCAGTAAAAAGAATAGCACAAACTACCGTGGATAATATAGTTAGTTTTCTAAAAAACTCTCCAATAAACGTAGTAAATAAATAAATTTATTAAAATTTTTAAAACTTATAAAGTGTTAATATAACTAGAAAATGTTTCAAAGTATTTTCCTTTATTTTTGATAAGTTCATCGTGAGTTCCAACTTCTAATATTTCACCATCTTTTATTACAACAATCTTGTCAGCCATAAGTACAGTAGAAAGTTTATGAGCAACTATTATCATAGTTTGTTTTCCTTTAATTTTTCTAAGAGAATCGTTAACGTAGGATTCAGAAATAGGATCAAGAGAGGAAGTAGGTTCATCAAGGATGAGAATTTTTGGTTTTCTAACTAGAGCTCTAGCAAGAGCAATTCTTTGTTTTTCACCACCAGAAAGTCTACCTTCTTTTAAAATAGTATCATACTTTTCTGGTAACTTTTCTATAAACTCATTTGCATTCGCTAAAACACAAGCTTCAATAATCTCTTCAATGGTAAAATCACCCCCAAAAGATACGTTATCTTTCACTGAACTAGAAAATAAAACAATATTCTGCGGTACTATAGCAAGGTACTTTCTGTAATCTCTCAAATTATAATCTTCCATATTTTCTCCGCCAACGATTAATCTACCTTTAGTAGGTAGAATAAAACCCATAATTAGTGATATCATTGTCGATTTTCCACTACCAGAAGGACCCACTATAGCAACCGTTTCTTTATCCTCTATTTCTAAATTAATATTGTTCAAAACAATATTTTTACCATCATAAGAAAACGAAACGTTATCAAATACAATTCTTCCATTCTTCAAAACACTAATTCCTTCGTGTTTTTTCTCTTCTTCCATATCCAGAAGTTTTTTTATCCTTTCCATAGCAATCAAAGCCCTCTGAAACAAAACAAACTGACTACCTAAAATAGCTATAGGTTGAGACATAAAAAATATAGCCGTTATAAACGTAGCAAAATTCTCATAAGATAAATTACCTAACTTCACCTCAAAAGCACCAACAAGAATAACAACAATCACCGCCAAAGCTCCAAAAAAATCTGAAACAGGAACTGGCAAAACACCAAACTTAGTAAATTTTATTTGAGAAGAAGTATAATCTTTGCTATACCTATAAAATTTCTCTCTAAAAACATCTTCAACACCAAAACCCTTTATAGTCTCTATACCAGATATCGATTCGCTCATTAAAGAAGTAGCATCAGAAATCTTACTCTGAATATCCTCTGAAATCTTTTTAGATAAATTACCAATAAGTATTACTATAACAAAAAACGGTGCAATAACCAATATAGATAAAGTTAACTTCAAACTTGTATACACAAGTAATACTAAACACCCCAAAACAATCAAAGGATTTTTAACTAATTCTAAAAAACCAGTACTTATAAAATTCTCTAAAACTTGAACATCATTGAGAATGTTTGAAATAAATTCCCCACTATTCTTTTCTTTAAAAAGAATAGGTTTTATGTTTGTAAGTTTTTTAAACATATCGTTTCTTATACTAAAAACTACTTTCTGAGCAAGCATAACTATAGATAAAGAAGAAAAGTATTTTGACAAAGACCACAAAATTACAAATGGTAAACCTACCAAAATAATGCTAAAAGTATTATCGATAACTGCCTGTGGGTTGAATATGCTTCCTATTAACCTACCAGCAAAAATAGGTAAAATAACGGTAGTAAATGTAGTAAGTAAAGTAAGGAAAATACTTAAAAAAAGCAAAAACCTATGTTGTTTAATGTAGTTAAAAAAAATTTTCATTTATTCTCTATTTTCTGGATTAATCTTGGTAGCTAACCAAAGAGCAATAGAAGCTCCTAAAAGTATTGCAATAAAGTTTATATTAGTACCTATAGTTAAGTAATTGACAATAGTTGTTAAATAGAAGAAACCTATCACTCCTCCAAGTATACTAATAACAATACTTCCAGGATATCTCATAAAAACACTCTTTTTGTAAAAAAACTCTCCCAGAAAATTCCAAACGAATCCAAAAATTCCACTTATCAAAATAACTATAACCAAACTCAAAAAGAAATCCATATA
>CALFVP010000136.1 GCA_937928175.1 uncultured bacterium
TATCAAAAGTAAAAAATATACAACTCTCATAATATACAAAACCTCCTTTATAAGATTATAATACTACACATTTAGTAAAATTTCAAGTTTTAAAAGAATAACAAAAAGTTGAAATAATTTCAAAAATAGAATGGTACCCAATTATAATTCTTTGAGGGCGAACATGAGTATAAAGAGTATAGCAGTTTTAACAAGTGGTGGAGATTCAGCGGGAATGAACCCGTGCATAAGATCTGTTGTAAGGTACGCTATATACAACGGATTAAAGGTTTTTGGTGTTTACAGAGGTTATAAAGGACTTGTAAACGGTGAAATATTTGAAATGAATGCATCATCAGTAGGAGGAATAATAAACAGAGGTGGAACGATACTTTATACGGCAAGGTTACCAGAATTTAAGCAATACGAAACTAGAAAAAAAGCAGCCGAAAACCTTGAAAAGCTAGGAATAGATGCGTTAGTGGTTATAGGAGGAGATGGTTCATTTAGAGGAGCACACCAATTTCACAAAGATTTTGGAATAAAAGTAATAGGTATACCAGGAACTATCGACAATGACATAAAGGGAACAGATTACACAATTGGATACGATACTGCAATAAATATTGCAATGGATGCTATAGATAAGATAAGAGACACTGCAACATCACACGAAAGATTATTCATAGTAGAAGTTATGGGAAGAGACGCTGGATACATTGCAAATGCCGTTGGATTAGCATCAGGAGCTGAAGATGTACTAATACCTGAAATAGAAATAAGTTTAGAAGAAACAATTGAGAGAATAGTCCAGGGTAGAAAAAGAGGCAAAACAAGCAGTATTATAGTAGTCTCAGAAGGAGCTAAGATTTCTATGGACATACTTCATCTTGCAGGATACATAGAAGGTAAAACCGGGTTTGAAACTAGAGTAACAATTCTAGGTCACTTACAAAGAGGCGGATCACCAACAGCATTGGACAGAATATACGCTTCAAGAATGGGCGCATACGCCGTAGAACTCCTTATCAAAGGAGAAACCGATAAAATGGTAGGAATAGTATCAGATGAACTAGTATCGTTACCACTAGAAGAAGCATTCGAAAAGAAAAAAGATTTCGATGAAAACGTCTACAAGTTAATAAGAATACTTTCCATATAGAAATGAATATAAAAAAAATAGAAAACTTTAAAAACATAAACTTAATATCAATTGCCGAGAGATTTGGAACACCAATATACGTATACAACCTCGATAAAATAGAAGAAAACTTTAAAAAACTAACAAATTCTATACCTTATGAAAACAAAAAAATACTCTTTGCTATGAAATCAAATTTCAATGAAGAAATACTAAAACTTATAAAACGTTTAGGTGGAGGAATAGATACAATATCAATAGGAGAAATAAAATACGCAATTCAAATAGGATTTAAAAAAGAAGATATACTATTTACAGGAATAGGAATATCAAACGAAGAGATAGAATTCTGCGCTAAGAATAATATAATACCAAATGTAGGTTCTATTGATCTTTTAACTAGAATAGGGGTAAAATTCCCAGGAAGTAAGGTAAGCATAAGAATAAATCCAGACTACGGAGCAGGACATCACGACCATGTAATAACAGGAGGCCCACAAAGTAAATTCGGAATATACGAATCATACCTCGAAGAAGTAAAAAACATTTCAAAAAAATTTAACTTAACAATATCAGGTATACATTTCCATATAGGCTCAGGTATTCTAGATTATAAACTCTACATAGAAGCAATAAAAAAAGCTATAGACATTTCAACTATTTTTGAAGATGTAGAATTTATAGACATAGGCGGTGGTATAGGAATACCATACAAAGAAAATCAAAATGAATTCGACTTAAAAGCATTCGGAGAAGAAATATCAAAACTTATGGAAAACTTCTCAATTAAAGAAAAAAGAAACGTAAAACTTTTACTAGAACCTGGAAGATACTTAGTTGCAGAAAGCGGCGTTTTAATTGCAAAAGTGGTAGAAATAAAAAATACCCCCATTTACAAATTCGTCATAATAAACACAGGGTTTAACCACTTAGTAAGACCAGTAATGTATGGAAGTTATCACGAAATAATTAACATATCAAAAATGAATACAGAAGAAACAGAAGACCAAGTTATAGCAGGAAACGTGTGCGAAAGCGGAGATATATTTACAAGAGACGAAAACGGAATAGTACCAAGAAAATTACCAAAAGCAGACTACGGCGATATAATAGGAATATTTGATACTGGAGCATACGGATTTGTAATGGCTTCACACTACAACCTAAGAAAATTACCCCTAGAAATAGTCGTAAAAAACGGCAAAATAAAGAAAACTAAAAGAAACTACATAAAATACATAACCTAAAATAAAAAACTTTAACATTAAAATAAAAAATGTTATTAAATTTAAGTTATAAGAAAAATGTTAACAATAGTACTTAGCAGAAGAAAAATACTTGAAGAATACTTAAAAAAGATAGGTTTTTCTAACGTTCTAACAACTATACCAAATCTAAGTAATATCTCAGATTTGAATAACACCACTATAATAACAGATTCTCTAAAACTAATACCAACTATAAAAAAACAACTTACACCCAGAAAAAAATACGTAATCATATTCATCTCTGGAATCTCACACCAAAAAAAAGTAATTAAGTCTTCTTACGAAACAAATCTAATAAAAAATATGATATCAGACATCATCATAGAAAAAACTACTCCAACAAAAGTGACCCCCATACAATCAAAACAAGATATACTAACAGAAGAACACATAATACAAGAAAACATAAAAAATACTCCAGAAATATCAATTGACAGAATTATATCATTCGTTAACAAATTACAAATATCCAGAAGGATAAAAGACAATATAATAATAGCTTCATCGGAAATAATAGATAACATAATAGAGCCAAACTTACTTTTGAGTGAGTTAACCTCAAAAATAAAAATCCGTTTCACATTAGATAAAGATATTTTAGGGATAACAATAAGCGATTACATAGGAATAGCAGATATATACTCAATATCAAAATCTTTAGAAAACTCTTTTACAACACAAAGATTAGTTTTACCAGGCCTAGAATACACAAGTTCCAGAGGCAGGGGGTATACAATAATAAGAAAAACCTCAGATTTTGTAACAACAAAGATACTAGGACCTGAAAGTTATAAAAAGTTCAACGAAGAAAATCCTTTTACAGAAACGACAATAGTGTATCTACTAAATAGGAAAGTAAGGAAAAAAATAAGTTTAAGCATGGTAGTGGAATTTATATAGAATGATCGGAGGGAGAGGGATTCGAACCCCCGGTACCCTGTGAAGGGTACTGCAGTTTTCAAGACTGCTGCCTTCGTCCGCTCGGCCATCCCTCCTAAAAACTTTCCATCACTTTACAAGTTGATACTTTTTTATAGCTTCCCTTATCAATAAATAGCTTCCATTGTACCCTGGAACTGCTCCTTTCACAAGAAGCAAATTTTTATCTTTGTCAATATCAACAACTTCTAAGTTTTGGACTGTAACTTTTTTATTTCCCATTCTACCTGCCATCTTTTTACCTTTCCAAACTTTAGCAGGAAACGTATGCTGACCTATTGAACCTGGCCTTCTGTGAAAAACAGACTGCCCGTGAGAATCCGGTGCACCAGAAAAACCCCATCTTTTCATAGTACCTTGAAATCCCCTACCTTTCGAATATCCACTAATATCAACAAATTTAACACCCTCAAAGTAAGAAACATCTATAACATCACCTTTATTGAACTTAGATATATCCTGAACTCTAAACTCTCTTACTATAGCAGGTCTATAAACTACTTTGTATCTATCTTTGTTTTCCTTATCCCTAACTTTACGCTTTACAGAACCAAAACCTAACTGTATAGCACTATATCCATCCTTTTCAGGAGTCCTTATTCCTAAAACAGTACAAGGTCCTGCCTTTATAACCGTAACAGGAATAACATTCTCACCTACAAAAACCTGCGTCATTCCAACCTTCTGACCAATAAGCCCTTTACCTACAAAACTTTTACCCATAAAATCCTCCATAAAAGAAACAATCCCAAGGGATATACTCCCAAGGGATATAATCCCGAGGGATACAATCCCGAAGGATATCCCACAATTTAATCTTGCTTTATCTCAACATCAACAGAAGGAAGTATCTCTAATCTAAGAAGAGCGTCTATAACTTCCTGCGAAGGCTCGAGTATATCAATTAACCTTCTATGTAATCTGTACTCAAAATGTTCTCTTGAATCTTTATCCACGTGTGGTGATCTTAAAACTGTATACCTTTTTATTTTAGTTGGCAAAGGAATCGGACCAACCACTTCAACTCCAACATTCCTTACCACGTTACATATATCCTTAGCTGTTTTATCTATAACTTCTGCATCGTATGATTTGAGTTTAACTCTTATTCTAGTAACCATACCTATCACCAATTATTCAATAATCTCTGTTACAACACCAGCACCAACAGTTTTACCACCTTCTCTTATAGCAAACCTTAATCCTTTCTCCATTGCAACTGGGTATATAAGTTCAACTTCAACGTTAACGTTATCACCAGGTACAACCATTTCGCCAGGTATCTTCACAATAGTACCCGTAACATCCGCTGTTCTGAAGAAGAACTGAGGTCTATAACCAGCAAAAAATGGAGTATGTCTTCCACCTTCTTCTTTCTTTAGCACGTATATTTCTGCTTTAAATCTCTTATGAGGCGTCACAGAACCAGGTTTACAAACAATCTGTCCTCTCCAAACTTCATCTTTACCAACACCCCTTAATAGCAATCCAGCATTGTCACCAGCAATAGCTGAATCCAATTCTTTTCTAAACATTTCTATAGAAGTAACAACTGTCTTCTTAACCTCATAAGATAACCCAACTATTTCTACCTCTTCACCTGGTGTAATCTTACCTCTCTCAACTCTACCAGTAACAACAGTACCTCTACCAGAAATAGAGAATATATCTTCAATAGGCATAAGAAACGGCTTATCAATATCTCTAACTGGCTCAGGTACATAATTATCAAGAGCTTCTATAAGTTCTAAAATACATTTACCATCAGTTTCCGGATCTGGGTTAGTCATAGCTTTATAAGCTGACCCTCTAATAACTGGAACTTTATCACCAGGATAACCGTACTTCTTTAGTAGATCTCTAACATCCTCTTCAACAATATCGATAATCTCAGGATCATCAACCATATCAACTTTATTCAAAAACACAACAATGTAAGGAACACCAACCTGCCTTGAAAGCAAAACATGTTCCCTTGTCTGTGGCATAACACCATCATTTGCAGCAACAACAAGTATAGCACCATCCATCTGCGCAGCACCAGTAACCATATTCTTCACGTAATCAGCATGACCAGGACAATCAATATGAGCGTAATGCCTCTTATCACTTTCATACTCTATATGCTGTATCTGAATAGTTATACCTCTAGCTTTTTCTTCAGGAGCATTGTCAATATCATCATAATTCTTCTCTTTAGCGTAACCTTTCTTTGCTAAAACTTTTGTAATAGCAGAAGTTAAAGTTGTCTTACCATGATCAACATGACCTATTGTACCCACATTCACATGTGGTTTCTTCCTTTCAAATTTTCCCTCAGCCATAAAAACCTCCCAAACAAAGTTATTTGTACCTAATTATAACAAAACCAAAATTAACAATACAAATTAAAAATCACCTAATTACACTTTTCAAAGAAACAGCAATGTCATTAAGATTCTTACTCAACCTCTCTAAATTGTTTATTACACCACTTATATTTCTTTTGTTATTCTTAAGATCCTCAGTTATCTCAGATATATCGCTAGTTATCTTATTTGCATTCTTCAAAATCTTACCTAAATTCTCATCCTTTAAAACCCTCTCTAAACTATCTAAAACAACGATCAAACTATCAACCATTTTAGGTAAACTGGTATCTAAAAAGTTATCAACCGATGGTAAAGTGGATGTGTTAATCTTCGTAATCGAACTGTTAATATTCGTAAGTATAACATTAACACCCCTCAGTACCTTAGATAATTCCCCATCATCACTAACATAATCAAGAATGAAAGACGTCAATAAAGAAATATTATTTATTATCTTACTTATATCCTCTTCTGGAGAATAATAACCTCTCAACTTTGTCAAAATTTTACCTTCGTAAGTATCAGGTGAGTAAACCATATCACCAGGTCTTAAAAAACCAGATTCACTACTACCTGGAACTATCTCAAACCTTCTGCCACCCAACAACTCAGATCTAGCTAAAAATATAGAATCAGATTTTACCTTGTTAGTATACTCCACATACACATAAAAATCAATCCTAAAAGTATCATCATCAAGTAATAAAACCTTATCTATCTTACCAATAGTAATACCTTTGTAATATATCTTCTTACCGGAAGAAACATCAGAAGCAACTTTAAGAATAGTATAATAGTAAACTTTACCCCTAAACCAATCACTAGCTCTACCCGAAAGTAATATAAGTATAAACAAAAGAATAACCGAAAAAACTATCAAAAACCCAACTAACTTCTCTAATACACTGAATTTATACATAAAAGCAATTATAAACCTAAAACCACAAATATATCAATATATAAAAGATTTTTACTTTAAAAAAAGTAAAGTCATACTTTAAACTTAAATTCAAGTTCTTAAGGAGTTAAAACAAATGCTAAAGTTAAATTTTTCATTAGAAGATGTAAAGTTTGATGAACAAGGGTTATTACCAGCAATAATACAAGACATAACAACTGGTAAAGTACTAATGCTAGGGTACATGAACCAAGAAGCTTTAATGAAAACAATAGAAACGGGTAAAACGTGGTTTTGGAGTAGATCAAGAAAAAGATTATGGAACAAAGGTGAAACATCCGGAAATTACCATGAAGTAATATCTCTAACACTTGATTGCGATAACGATACTCTACTAGTAAAAGTTAAACCTCATGGACCTACATGCCACACCGGTAATTACACTTGCTTCTACAAAGAAAAAGAAATACCCCCAGACCCATCAATAATAACCGAAGTATACAACGTAATAATCGAAAGGAAAAAAACAATGCCAGAAGGATCTTACGTAGCAAAAAAAATCAAAGAAGGAATAGATAGAATACTAAAAAAAATCACAGAAGAAGCAGGAGAATTTATAATAGCATCAAAAAACCAAAACGAAAAAGAAATAGTATACGAACTAGCTGATCTAGTATTCCACTCGTTACTAGTACTAGGATACTTTGATATACCCATTGAAAAATTGTATGAAGAACTTAAATCAAGAAGAAAATGATTTCTCATTCCCACAAAAATTACACAAAATAAGATACCTAAAACAATTTAGAAAACTAATAAAAGAAGGTAAAAATTTTAATCTATCGTTTGGAAATGTAACAGTACTAAAAAACGAAAACTCTATACTGAGGATAGCAATATCAATAAAAAAGAAATTTAATAAAAAATCAACTCAAAGGAATAAATTAAAAAGAATAATTTCTGAACTACTAAGAAAAGAAAAACATACACTGAAAGGTTTTGATATCTGGGTACAAGTAAAAAAACAAACCACTAAAGAAAAAGTCCTAGAAGAATTAAAAAGTATTATAAAAGAGATTAAAACCTCATAGAAAAGAAATATAATCTTCCATCATCTTTATAACATCCAAAGAAACAATATTTCTTGCTTTAATAAAACCAACTATATCGAAAATGCTAACTATAGAAAAAACCTTAATCCCCAGCTCTTCTTCTATTTCAAATTTTGCAATTTTATTGCTTTTTCCTATTTCCATTCTATCAACAGATACAACAACACCTAAAATTTTCGGATTACCGTTAATCCTAAGTATATCAACAGACTCCCTAATAGATAAACCAGAAGTAATAACATCTTCAACTATGACAACTTTATCATCCTCAGATATGCTACCAATAATTTTCCCACCTTCACCATGATCCTTTACTTCCTTTCTATTAAAAGCAACTTTAACAGTTTTTTTACCTATCTCGTACAACTTCATAGCAGTTACAACAGAAAGAGATATACCCTTATAAGCAGGACCAAAAACTAAAGTTACATCAGGAAAATTTTCACCAACAGCAGTAGCGTAAAATTCACCAATTAAAGATAACTTCATTCCATCATTAATCTTTCCAGTGTCAATAAAATAAGGTGTCTTTCTACCACTTTTAGTCAAAAATTCACCAAAACGAATAACCCCAGATTCTATCAAAAAACTAATAAACTTTTCTTTATCCACAATTAATACCCCTTTAATCTAAATTTTAAAAAAACTCATCAAACCATCACAATAAAATTAATCCCTCACTTCAATCACTTAAAGAAACTATAATTCTAGCTAAATCCTCAGGTATTTCTATAGGTGTCATATGACCAGAACCAAAAAGAATATGCACAGGCTTTTTAAAAAGCTGTGAAAATTTGTATTGAACTTGTATGGGTACAAGTTTATCATTATCCGAATAAACTATCTCGATATCTGGTAACTCACTCCTATCTATATCTTCAACAAAAACATCAAACAAATTTTTAGTTATTCTTAAAGCGCAAATCTTATTCCTAAGTGACTCAAAATGTATAGAAGTGTACTCTAAAAGGTAATTAGCTATATTTTCTTTAACCTTGTCAGATATAGGTAATAAGAATAAAAACTCTTTAAGGTAAAACTTTATAAACAGAGGTACAGTAAAAAAACCAATCAAAAACCTAATAGGTTTGAAAAATGCAATTTTCAGTATAACATTCAAACTTTTCCAAAACTCGTAGGTACCTATAGAGTTAACTAGTATTACTTTACTTACTATTGTTTTTGAAATTTTATACAGTTTATTAGCCAAGAATAGAGAAATTTTACCACCAGTTGAATGCCCAACTATAGTAACATTTCTAAGGTTTAGTGTGATTATAAGTCTAGAGATTATATACACATTTTCATAAGTATCAAATCTTAACTTAAGAGACCTCGAACTTTGTCCATGTCCCAACATATCAACAGCTATAATTCTATACTTCCTCTTATCGATATTATTTATAACAGGTATCCAAGATTCTTTGGAAGTTAACCACCCATGTATAAAAATCAAAACTTTACTACCTCTCCCAATATCAAAGTAAGATATATACCTACTATCATCTATCTTAAAAAACTTTGTCTCAAACATACCCCTACCCTACCTTTTTGTTTTTCCTATCCTTTTCTCTAACTAAAATCTTTATTGGTACACCACCAAAATCAAAAATTTCGGTTATTTTCTTTTTCAACAGATTTTCAAAATTCTTCCTAAAGTTCTCAATCTTATTAACAAAAACAATAAAAGTTGGTGGTTTAATATCAACTTGGGTTAAATAGTAAATTCTAAGCTTTGTCGAAACATCACCACTAAATAAATTAGGAATGTTATCCCTAATCTTTCTATTAAGTACACCAGTAGATATTCTTTTAGATGCTCTTTGAAAAACTTTAAAACATTCCTTAATTAAATTGTCAATATTATAATTCTCTTTACCCGAAACTAAGACAATAGGAGCATTGTAAATACCTTCAAACATTCTTGAGAAAAAATCACTAAACGCCAGTAAATACTTTTTCATTTCATTCGGATCAAAAAGTTTATCTTTACCAACAACTAAATCCCATTTATTAACAGCAACAACAAAAGGTTTAAAGTTTTCTGTAACTACCTTCAAAACCTTTTTATCCTGTTTTGTAATACCTTCTTTACCATCTATAACAACAATAACAACATCAGAAGACCTAATAGCATTTTCAGTTCTTTCAATACCAAACCTTTCTATAATTCCAGATTTAAATATACTCCTTCTAAAGCCAGCAGTATCAGTAATCCTAACAACATTTTCACCAAATTCAAAAAAATCATCAACACTATCTATAGTAGTCCCAGGTTTATCATCTACCAAAACCCTTTCAGTACCTAATATAGCATTCATTATGGTAGATTTACCAACGTTTATCCTACCAACAATACCTATTTTAATTTCATTTCTACTTGGAAAACTTTCTTCAAAATAACTAGAATCACTACCCAAAAGAAAAGATTCTATGCTATTAAGTAAGTTACTAAAACCATACTTAGTTTTTGAAGATACAAAAATTATATCTTTAAAACCCAACCTATAAACATCATCAACAACGAGAAGTTCTTGGTGTGCTGTATCAACTTTAGTAACAACTAACTTAACTTTGTTTTCAAATTTTCTAAGCATAGAAGATAATTCATAATCTAAGTAAGAAACGTTATTGTACTCAACAGTAAAGATAACAAGATGAGAGTTTAAAATAGCTTCTTGAAGTAAAAATCTAATCCTATCAGTAAGCTTTGAAGGAATAGAAGAGTTCGTTTTATCAACCATAAATCCACCGGTATCCTGTAAAATAAACTTAACCTTACCAATTTCTACAATCTCTCTATTTATGTCAATGGTAGTTCCAGGTTTATCAAAAACTATAGCCTTACCTCTACCAACAATAGCATTAAAAAGAGATGATTTACCAGTATTGGGTCTACCAACTATTGAAACTACTTTCAACTTCATAGTTTTACTTTTAGCCCACCTGAAATGTAAAAAGGTTCAGAAATAACACTATCTTTTCTAACCTCAATCAAATTATTCAAAACGTTATCAGCTTTTAAAGTGATAGAAATATTCTTAATAACTTCCCACTCAATTTCTAAGTAAACAATTAAATAAGGTAAAATATCTTCGTTACCAAATTTACTACTCTTAACGCTTTCACCCGAAGCTCCCAAAGATAAAGTAAAAGAACCAAATAAAAACTTAGAAGAAACCCCAACAGAATGAATAGAAACGTAAGGTATCATAGGTAGAAACAAAGAAAATACATACTTCCCTTCAAAATTAAACCAATCAAACGATATAACATCTAAAATAACTTTTGAATACAAAGCATTAACGTTATTAGTAGAATTTAAAACATAAACACCACCTAAATAGTCATCAAACACCTTATTTAGATAATAAGAATATCCCAAAAACAAATTAAGTAAACTATTTCCCAAAAAGAATAACTTAGAATTTAATTCAACTCCTACAACAGAATCACCTAAAGGTAAAGAATACATAAAATTCAATCCATTGTTTAAAAAATTAACATTAAACCTTGTGTAATCTTTGAATATAGAAAGAAAAGTAATAAAACTATCGCTAAACTTGTATCCTAAACTAACCTTTGAAAACCACTCCATTGGCAAAAAAGTATCGGGAACAATACCAACATCTAAACCAAACAACCAAGTATTTGCGTATACAGGAAACATAAAAGAAAACGAAACATCTCCGTAAACACCATTTGAAAACGTTTTTACATCCGTAAAACCAACAACATTAGCACCAAGACCAACCCCCATACTAAAGAAATTAAAACCTTCAATTCCATAAACGTAACCTAAATTAAGGTAAAAATCGTTAAAAGAAGTTTGATAACTGTAAAAAGATTTGTTTCTAATATTACCAAAATAATGGTTTAAATTCAATACAAAATTAAACGAAGAATCTTTATCTATTCTATACCTTAACTTGGAATCAAAAGAAACAGTTCTACTCTTTTCATCAACGTAATTGGAATTATTCCACAAACCTCTAAACTCTTCATAAAAATCAAAAACAACATTCCAAAAAACGTAAGAAGAAGATACCCCAACGGAAACACCAGCAAGATCCAAATCCCTAAACGTATTCAAGTAAAAAATAGGTACATCGTAGTAAAAAACAACATCAGATCTCTTAAACCTACTAAACTTTACAACAGCACTAACACCAATATTTTCAACAGGTACTTGACTAAACCCCACAACAGAAAAATTCAAAATATCATTCATACCATAAGAGAAAAAAGATAATATTTTTGACCTAATTTCTCGAGAAAATTCTCTTTGAGCTTCCTCCTCAAGCATTTTGAAATCTTTTATAGAACGATACTCATAAACTGACTTCTTTTGCTCTTTAGAAGGTACATTAACATCTCTCTTTTCAAAAACTGGAGAAACCGCACCCTCAGTAAAAAACTCCGTCTGTGGCAAAATAACCTCATTCGTATCTTCTCCAAAAATATACCCACAAAAAACAAAAACAAAAACAACCAAAAACCTTAACATATATAAAATGATGAAAATACCAACTAAACGTATTCAACATTCCCAAAAAAGAATTATTTTATCTTAATTATAACAAGATTTTGGGATAAAGTTACATCGTCAATCCTAAAATTCGAGTTATCAAAAACATCTCTAAATTCTTCAATAAATTCATCAACGTTACCCGTTATAACAATATCGTAATCAATGTATCCTTCAGATATACCTTTCCTTTTTTTCATCTTTACACTAGAAACGTAATCCAACATTTTCGAAACTTCTTTCTCAACTAAAACATTCTTAATACCCATTAGCTTAAGTGATATTGTAGTAAAATAATTCTCAAAATTTTACTTCAAATGACGTTTAAATTATTATATTAATGTATGAACCTAAAACAAGTTTTTATAAAACAAGTTTTTATAAAACGAGTTTTTCCAAAACAAGTTTTTCCAAAACTTCAAGTAATATTATTGATAATTTTTATTTCCTCCACTTGTTTTTCACAAATAACAGACACCTTAATTTTTCAAGTCAACGATTATATAAAATCTTCTGCCCCTTTTCTAAACGGTTTCGTTTTTTCCACACCTAGAAAACTATACTACATAGATGCATTTTCAAAAAAACTATCTGAATTAAACATCGATACAAAATCAAAAGACACTCTAATAATATCTCTATGTTCATACTCAAACTATCTTTTTGTAGCTACAACTAAAGGAATATTAGTAATGAATAACAACTTTTCAGTAATTTACGAAATAAACGAAAAGGACGGATTAAAAGATTTAAATATAACCTCCATGTACGCAGACAAAAACACACTATACATAGGTACAAGATTTCGGGGAATATACACTTTTAACTACGTACAAAAAATACTTGATAAACAACAAATAGACGTTATTAAAGGATTGGTGGACAACTATATAAGAGACATTAAGATTTTATCATTTGATAAAGTAATATCAAGTTTTAACGGATTTTCAACATTTGATTACGTATCTTTACTTTACATTGGTTATTCATCAAAAGAATACCCAATACTATCAGGTACCATACAATCAATATTACCTTTTGGTGATACAATATTTATTGGTACATCCTTAGGACTTATAAGATTTGACAGAAAAACCGAACAAATCCAAAAACTAAGTTTTAGCTCTGCAGTATTCTCAATGGAAATAATAGGTAAAACATTGATACTAGCAACATACGAAGGAATAGTATTCTTTGATATAGAAACTGGAAATTATGAAATACCAACAAAAGAAATTCTGAGAGAACCAGTAGCAAGCACTGTATCAGTAAACGGTAATAAAATATTTGTAGGATTTGACAACAAAAAAGGCACATTTTCTATACTAGAGTATCAAAAACCATTCCTAAAAATACAAAACATAAAATATACATCAAAAGATAAGGTATTAATACAACTGTACGGAAACAATATTTCATCAATCAAGAAAATAGACTTATCATTAAATTCGCTAAACATAACAAAAAGTTATTCACCTAAGCCAGAAATAAAAATTTTTAAAGACAATGTAGAATTATCTTTTAGTATCACTAATTTTCATGATGATACTTATCTAATAAACATTGATTACTTTTACGAAAATAAAAAAGAAACAGTAAAAGATATTTTTGTGGTTAAAACAAAAATATCTGGAATATCATTTAACCCTGTACCTTTGTTTATTAATCAAAGTAAAATCAACATCATTGGTAAAATACCATCACTAACTATAAGCGAAATAAACGTAACTGTAAATGGTAGAGAAAGTACCCCAATCATAGAAAAAAGTCAAGATAACGTTGTAATACCTTTAACATTGTCAGAAGGTACAAACGATATTAAAGTAATCCTAAAAGATTTCTTTAACAACCTGGCAACTAACTCCTTTACAGTAATCGTAGATACTACTTCACCAACAATAATATCAGTAGAAGGTAACAAAATTATAGAAAAAGATAACTTATTTTCAGTTAAGATAATAGAACCATTTATAGAAAAAATTGCATTCTCCGAAAGCATTAAAATTTCCAAGGAAGAAAGTATAAAAGATGGTAAAGAAATATTTTTCCCTGTTCCAAACAGAAACATAAAAACTCTAAAAGTAATAGCGTACGACAAGGCTGGAAACGTAAGTAGTAAAGATTTCGAACTGGTATTCTCGGAAACTACTTCAGATATACTAATATCTCAGACACCAGAAACAACAGAAAACCAAAATTTCAAACTTGATCTCAAATTCAAAGGCAAATTTAAAAGGGTAACGATATACCATCAAGGAATTCCAATACTTTCATCCGATAACATACCTGAAAAATTATCAACAAACGTACAACTTCAACCAGGTAAAAATATAATAAGAATAGAAGGAATACCTAACGAAGGTAACATAATAAACAAATCAATACTAACCGAATACATAACTAAAACTAAGTTAGCAGAATCAACAGAAAAATATCCACTGACTACACTACCAATAAACACTGAAATAGAGAGATTAAAAAGAGAAAACGAAGAACTTAAAAGGAAAATAGAAGAATTAGAAAATGCTATAAAAAAACTTTCTCAAGGTAAAACAATTGAAACTACTTTGCCAAAAGTAATAACAGTATCAATTGAATCTATACCGTCTCTTATAAAAGTACCTTACTCACCTGATGTTGACAATTTTTCAAAAATATCAAAGAAATTATATGGATCTGAGAGTTTTTCTGTATACTTTTACTACCTTTTCAAAGACACTAAAATATCAAAATTAATATCTGAAAAAGGTTATATAATAGCCCCAAACAAAAAATTGATGGAAGAGGCTATAAAAACAAGAGATATTTCAATTTTTTCATTGTTATCTGCAATAATAGAGTGGGAAATATCAAAAGAGCTAAACACACCTAAAAACCTATCAACCATAGCAACCGAACTTAACGTTAAATATTCTGGCAATACTTTAAAATCCGAAAAAGGATTAATGCTATCATTCTATAAAAAAGAAAACAACATAGTTGTAAATATTAAATAAAACGTTTACATTCTTCAAATCTGTTACCGTTTAGTAAGAAAGATACACTTTTTATAAACTTGAAAAATGTAAAAGAAAATTTTATATTTTTTATGGCAAGGGGGCGAAATTGGGCTCGACGGGGTCATGTTGCTCCTAGAAATCATGCCGTCATCCCGCGTTAAGGGAAAAACAAAAATAAGTGCCAACGAAGAACTCGCTCTTGCAGCTTAATGTCTGCAAGCCTTAACTTGCTGATTCCCCTTCTAGGCAAGTTAAGGGTGGAAGAAGGGGTAGGGTACCTTGACACCTCTAAAGGTACCTGAAAACTAAGAGGTGTAGGGTATACCAGAGGTGCTTATCCCTTGGGTATACCTGAAAGCTAAAGATAAGCTAAGCATGTACAAATTTCTAGGTGTAACGATTCCCGGACAGGGGTTCGAATCCCCTCGCCTCCAAAGTCAAACTCTCTTTTCTATGTAAGCGTAAGCGTTAAACGGATGAATACTCTCAAAACTCTCTGCTTCAACACTGTACCAAGTAATCTTATCATTCTTATCTAACTCTAAAGCAATATCTCTAACAATATCTTCAACAAACTTAGGATTATCGTAAGAACTCTCAGTAACAAACTTCTCATCTTCTCTTTTAAGAAGCACAAATACAGGTGAAGAGACATTTCTCTCTATAATATCAACCAACTCTTCAATCCAAACAATACCCAACATCTTAACAGATACAGAAACTAAAACTCTCTGATTATGAGCATTGTAATTACTTATCTCCTTAGAACAAGGACATAAAGACATTCCTAAAGCAGAAACAGTTAAAGTAAAATCATATTTTTCCTCGCAAACAGCATCAAAAGAAATATCATAATAGTTAAGACCATACTTGCGTGAAACCGGAGAAAATTTCTCAATAAAGTACGGGAATTTTAAAGATATTTCTGCTTTTCTAGACTTCAACTTCAATTTAAGATCTCTAAGTATAGGTTCAAGCCTCTCAATTGAAATTTCTTTTCTATAACTGTTTATAACCTCAATAAACCTACTCATATGAGTACCCCTATAATCGTTTGGAAGAAAAACATACATATCTATTTCAGCTATAGTATGCTGTGTTTTATTATTCTTGTCCAGAAGTACTATAGGATATCTAAGTCCTTTGATACCAACTTTATCAATGTCTTTACCTCTACTGTCCATCTCAGATTGAAGATCTCTCATAAAAACTCCTAAAAACTACCATTATAAACTTTTGTAATAAAAAGGTAAAACTTCATTAAAATCTTTTTTCAAACCTAGATTTAGCTTTTTAAGAATAACTTTAGATACCATTTCAAAAGGTACAACTTCAAAATTTACTGGAACTATACCCGTACCTTCAAAAATCTTTTTACACCCCACGGAAACCAAAAATTCGTCATTGGAAGGGTTAAAATCCGAAATTTTAACTAACTCTAAGTTATCAAAACCAAATTTTTTTATTAATATTTTTTTTGCTCTACCATCAAAAATTAACGTTGGCTCGAGCTTAGAAAAATGCTCTTCTAAAACCTCCACTAGAGAAAAAGGAATAATAGGTATACTAAGTACCTGCGATAAAGTTCTAGCAACAGAAACACCGTTCCGCAAAGAAGTAAAGGGTCCTGGACCAATCGAAACCGAAACAGCATCCACTTTCCTCTTTTCTACACCACACAAAGAAAATAAACCTTCCAAACCTTTCCAAAACAAACTAAAAGAATCCTCATCACCAAAAGAAATATTCACAGAATAAGATTTATTATCATCAATCAAACCTATGGAAAAAGAATACTGATATGAAGTATCGATAACAACAATTCTCATAACTTAAGTTTTTTTATTTTTTCATTCACGTAATCAACGAATTGCTTTAGATTTTGCAAAACAGAAATATTTTTGTCTTTTGAATTACCTACAATGAAAGCAAGAGTACCTACTACTAGAAGTAAAACAAAAATACCTATACCTAAAAGTAGAATAATTATAAGGGATATAAGCGCAATAAGAGCATAAGTAATACCCCAAAAATTTCTCCTAATAAACTCAAATATTACATTATCGTAATTTCTTTTCATACTTTACATCGAAAAATCTTCCAAGAATTTAGTTGTATGGTAACCACCCAAGAAAACAGGATGTTCCAAAACTTTAGAATGAAATGGTATAGTCGTTGGTATTCCTTCTATTGTAAATTCTCCTAAAGCTCTTTTAGCTCTGTTTATAGCCTCGTTTCTATCTCTACCCCATACTATAAGTTTTGCAACCATAGAATCATAGTACATTGGTATTTCATACCCTTCATATATATGAGTATCAACTCTTATACCGAACCCTCCAGGTAAATGTAAAACTTTTATTTTCCCAGGAGAAGGTCTAAAATCATTGAAAGGATCTTCTGCGTTTATTCTAAATTCAATAGCATGCCCCATTATCTTTATATCTTCCTGTTTTAAAGATAACTTCTCACCTAAGCAAGCTAATATCTGCTCTCTTATTAAGTCAATTTTTGTAACCTCTTCAGTAACCGGGTGTTCAACTTGGATTCTAGTATTAACTTCCATGAAATAAAATTTACCATCTTGATCCATTATAAACTCCATAGTTCCTGCTCCAACGTAACCTATTGAAGATACTGCATTCCTAACTATTTTTGATATCATTTCTCTTTGTTCTTGAGTTATGGTAGGTCCAGGTGCCTCCTCTATAAGTTTTTGGTGTTTTCTCTGTATAGAACAATCTCTCTCTCCGAAAGTAAGAACATTCCCATACTTATCACCTATAAACTGGATTTCTATATGCTTAGGATTTTGAATATACTTTTCTATGTAAACCCCAGGATTACCAAAAGCAGATTGAGCTTCAGATTGTGTAAGAGGTAAAAGTTTTTTAAGATCATCTTCAGAATAACATATTCTCATTCCCTTACCACCACCACCAGCGGTAGCCTTTATAATGACAGGATAACCTATATCCCTAGCTACTTCTATAGCTTCTTCCAAACTGTTAATAACCCCATCACTTCCCGGAACAGTAGGTACACCAAAACCCTTCATAGTGTTCTTAGCTGTAGACTTGTCACCCATCATCGTAATAACCTCAGGAGATGGACCTAGAAATATTATACCATGCTTGTTACAAATCTCAGAAAACTTAGAATTTTCAGACAAAAAACCGTAACCAGGATGTATAGCCTTAGCACCAGTAACAATAGCAGCACTTATCAAGTTTGGTATGTTCAAATAAGAATCTTTACTATACTCACTACCTATACATATATCTTCATCAGCTAACTTCCTATGCAAAGAATCTTTATCAGCTACAGAGTAAACCGCTACAGTCTTAAAACCTAACTCCTTACAAGTCCTTATAACCCTAACAGCTATCTCTCCTCTGTTAGCAATAAGAATTTTCATCATCACCCCCAAAAAACTTTAAAAAAATTATGGAAAACTCTTCTATAAAATTTCTAGTTAATTCAAAGAACAAAAATATTTTATTAATAACAACTACACCCAAAACACTTACACCTGCTAGCAGTAAATTAGCAAGAACTAAAAAATTTTAAGTACTACTCACATTTGTAAACTATAGAATTAACCTTTCATCAAAGAAAGAAAACACATTTGGTTAGTAGATCCAGTTGTGATGAATTCAATGCCCATTAATATAAAAATCTTTAGTATCATAAAGAAATACCCAAAAGCAAAACACGATATTGACAAAGTTTTAAGTATATTTTTTCAAAGAAATATCTTACTTTTTGTTTACACCGTAACCAAAAATAGCAAAATCATACTTTACAGGATCGTTAGGATCAAGTTCTTTTAATTTTTCAGTTATTTCTTCAGCTGTAATCCAATCATCTTGAGATCTGTTAGTAAGATTCAACTCTCTAGATATCCTAGAGACGTGAAAATCCAACGGTATAACCAACTTTGAAGTAGGTATAATGTCATTCCACAAACCACTATCAACGTTATCTTTTCTAACCATCCATCTAAGAAACATATTAAGTCTTTTGCAAGCACTACCCTTAATAGGACTAGGTACTAAAGAAAGAACTTCACCAGGAATTTTATTATTCCAGCTAAAAATTTCGTCAACTACATCTATAAGTAAAAACTTAACATTTCTGTAATTAGCATTTTTAGTGTACATTTGGTAAAACAAATTTTTAAGACTACCCCATTTAGTTAAAACAATTTTTAACGATTGAAAAATGTAAGCAATTTGCACTCCTGTTATGTTTCTATAAGCAAAATAAGAAAAATCTTTAAGTCTCCCTATTTTTTCAAAATCAAAATTCAAAATATACCTAAAAGGTTCTCCACCCATAATATTAAACAACAGTTCTTTAGTTTTAGATATAATATTATACCTTCTACCTTGAGCCATAATAGAAGCCAAAAAACCTGAAATTTCTCTATCCCTGTAATCACTAAAAGAGTAAACAAATTGGACAGGATCAGATTTTATAAAACTTTGAACACAGTACTTCTCATAGAGATCATCAAGATACTTCTTTAAATCACTTTTATCGTAATTCATAAAATTTTAAAACGTAAAATGTTAAAAATTTTATACAGTTAAAGTTAAAAAGGGAGAGAGAATACTCTCCCTAAAAACTTATTTAAGCAAAATTTCTCTAGCTTCATCCATATCTGCTTCCATTACGTAAGGAATACCGGTAACCTCTGAAGCTTCTTTTGTTAGAGCAACTAAATCATTTCTATCCAAGTATTCAATAGAGAATTTTCTTGCACCAGCCATAAGTTGTTTTAATCCAAGTATAAGCCTATCAACAAAAGTGTACATAGCTATAGCTCCCCATGGTAACTTATTGAAATCGCTACCGTATTCCTTTTTAAGGGTTTCAGCAGTTATAAATATTTCTTCAACTGAAGTACCGTATTTTGCTATTTCTGGTGGTAGCTTACCCTCTTGTTGCCATTTCTGTATATTTTTACCAACATGAGCAGGTATCATTAACGCTCTTCCCATACAAACAGCTTTAAAGTAAGGTGCACCTAAAGCAAGAGATTTAAATATGTGATCTTCAAGTGAAAAACCACCAGCTATTGCAAGATCAGGTACATATTTACCTTTTTTCTCAAGCTCCTTAGCAAAATTGTAAGCGATCGATTGTAAGTAAATAGTAGGTATTCCCCACTCATTCATCATTCTCCATGGACTCATACCCGTACCACCACCAGCACCATCAATTGTAACAAAATCAACCCCAGCATCAGAAGCAAACCTTAAAGCTCTAGCTAAGTCGGTTATTCTGTAAGCACCTGTCTTGAGAGATATAAATTTTGCACCTGCTTCCCTGTAGTGTTTTACAGTTTTTTCAAAGCTTTCGTAATCAACCATTCCTAACCTTGAATGTCTTTCAAACTCCCTAATACCTCCTGCTTTATAAGCTTCTTGTACAACAGGATCCTCAGGATCAGGAAGAACTATATAACCTCTCTTCTTAAGTTCAATAGCTCTTTCTAAAGTTTTAAGTTTAACTTCTCCACCTATATCTTTTGCACCTTGTCCCCACTTAATTTCTATACAATTAACTCCTAACTTCTCAATAGCATACTCTGCCGAAGCAAGCCTACTATCTTCTACATTTTGTTGAAGTATTATTTCACCGTAACCATTGTACCAATCCTTAAAAGACTTTACCCTCCTTTCAAGCTGAGGAGACTTAACCACTCTACCGTTTTTATCAAATTCAGCATTCGGATCCATACCAACAACATTTTCACCAATAACAACCATAATACCAGAAATTGCTGCACCTACAGCAAGCGGTTCCCAGTTATTCTTTGCAATATCCGTTGACCCTAAAGCACCAGTAAATATAGGAATACGTAGTTTAATCTTGTAATCTCTACCTATCTCTCTTTCTACATTAACAGCCGGAAATACAGCTTTATCAGGATCAGCCTCTATACCAACAGCACCAACTGTTGTACCTTGAATATTAAGATGAGAATAATCAACAGGATACTCCTTTGTTGCACCTGCAGTAACTAAACCAAAAGGAGAAGGATAAACAACTTCCCTACCCCTAAACGACGATTTACCAACTTCACACGTACCTGGACAACCATCCAAACATACAGAACAAATCCCCGAATAAAAAGCTACATCTGGAACCCTGTTTCTGGTTCCTGTTGCAGAACTAGCATTAGGTCTACCTGCCATTATATTCATAAAAACCCCCCTTAGTTTATTACTAGTATAACTGAAAAAACACTCTCTTTCAACTACCTAGGCAATATTATACCTTTTAAATATGATTTTTAAATAAATACAAAGATTATTTTTTGTGTACACAATTCTTTATTTTCTTATCCATACTAGAAATATGGTTTGAAAACCAATCTACGAGTAATTTTGAAGCTTTGCTTAAAACTTCTTGAGAAAGTCCTTTTTCACTAAGTTCAAATTTAAGTTTTGTAGCTTCCATAAGAAAAAATTGATGTTGCATCTTCTGTAAATTAAGTATAGGACAACTGTACTCTTTCATAAATTTTTCTTCATCTGAAAAATGAAACTTTGCATATTCCGCCATAAAATCAAATATCTCTTCAAGTTCGCTATACATCGTTTTAGAATCTGAGTTACCTAACTTAGTAAGGAAATTGTTTATTTTATCTATAAGTTCTTTATGTTGGTTATCAATTCTTTCTATGCCAACCCACAAATCATCGGTAAACTCAAACAATTTCATAAACTACCTCCCCAATCATACTTATATAGTAAAGCACATATTAAAAAATGTCAAATTCTTTATCTTAACTTTCTTTAAATACATTAAATCATTTAAGATTTTATAAAATTTTATGGGGGGGGATATGGTAAAAACTTACGCTTACGGTTTTCCAAGAATAGGTAGAAACAGAGAGTTTAAAAAATCAGTTGAAGCTTACTGGAACGGTAAGATTGATGAAAAAACCTTATCTGAAGAACTAGATAAAATACAAAAAGATATAATAGCAAATTACTCAGAAATGGATTACTATCCAGTAGGAGAGATAACTGGTTACGATCTTATCCTAGATACGGCAATAATGCTAGGATTATACGGAAACGTAAAATCATGGAAAGATTACTATGATCTTGTAAGGGGTAAAAATGCACTTGAAATAACAAAATGGTTTAATACAAATTATCATTACGTAGTACCACAAATTGATGAAAAATCGGAAATACAACTTTTTTGGAACAAACCACTTGAAGAGTACAAAAAAAACAAATCTTTAAAAGCAATTCCGTTTGTAGTAGGTCCTTTTACATTTATAAAACTCTCAAAAGGTAATAAAAACTTTGGAATACTTAAAGAAAAAGTTAAGGAAGTATACCTAGAAATAATAAAATCACTTAAAGACGAAGGAGCAGAATTTATACATCTGGATGAACCAGGGTTGGTCTACGAACTAACAGATGAAGAAAGAAAATTCATAAAAGATGTATATTCAGATATATCAAAATTTCACAAAGTAATAGTGATAACCTACTACGATGATGTTGAAAAAGATACCTTAAGTACAATTCTCTCAACACCAATAGAAGGTATAGGAATAGATTTTGTCCACAATGAAAGAAGGAATTTTCAAAACTTAGAAGATCTAAAAAATCTGTTAAAAGACAAAATTTTGATTTCTGGAATAATTGATGGTAGAACTGTTTGGAAAGATAACATAGAAAACGTTTCAAAAAAAGTAAAAGAAATTATATCGAAACTTGAACCAAAAGAATTATGGATATCAAACGCTGGTCCTTTGTACCATTTACCATACTCAGTAGAAGAAGAAAACAATTTACACCCATCAATAAAAGAGAGATTAGCATTTGCAAAAGAAAAAGTAAAAGAAATAACTTACATAAAAGAGTATTTAAAAGGAAATAAAAGTGTTCTTGAATGGAATAACTACAAAAACGATAACTCTTGGTGGTTCAAAGAAGAAGTAAAGAGCAGAATAAAAAACTTAAAAGAAGATGACTTTACAAGGGAGAAACCTTATAACGAAAGAGTAAAAATACAATCAGAAATACTTAAACTTCCGAAATTCACAACAACAACTATAGGTAGTTTTCCTCAAACTGAAGAAGTAAGACAAGCAAGATTAAAGTACAAAAAAGGTGAAATATCCAAAGAAGAATACAATGAGTTTATAAAAAGTAAGATAAGAGAAGTTATAAAGATTCAAGAAGAAATAGGACTGGATGTTCTTGTTCATGGTGAATTTGAAAGAAGTGATATGGTTGAATTTTTTGCTGAAAAACTTCAAGGAATGGTAACAACTGAAAACGGTTGGATACTCTCATACGGTACAAGAGTATACAGAGCACCTATAATTTACGGGGATGTATACAGAGACAAAAACTTAGTTATAGATGAAATAACATACGCGCAAAGTTTAACAAAAAAACCAGTAAAAGCAATAATGACTGGACCTATAACAATATTAGCATGGAGTTATGAAAGAACGGATATTTCTGAAAAAGAAATTGCATTTCAAATAGCACTAGCAATATTAGATGAAGTAAAGGAATTAGAAAAAAATGGTATAAAGGTAATACAAATAGATGAACCAGCATTTAGGGAAAAAGCACCTATAAAGAGAAGAGATTGGGAAGAATACTTTGAATGGTCAATTAAAGCCTTTAGGTTAGCATCAAAAGCATCTCCAGAAATTCAACTTCACACTCATATGTGTTACTCAGAATTTGGGGAAATAATAGATAAAATATACAAACTTGATGCAGATGTAATAAGTATAGAAACATCAAGGAGTGGTGGAGATATAATAGAGTACTTTGAAAAATTTAATTACGATCACCAGATAGGACTAGGAGTTTACGATGTACATTCACCCGAAGTACCAGAAATAAAAACGATGCAGAAAATTGTAGAAAGAGCTTTAAAAGTAATAGACCCAAAAAATTTTTGGATAAATCCTGACTGCGGACTAAAAACTAGAAAATGGGAAGAAGTTATACCGTCTTTGAAAAACATGGTAAAACTATCCGAGAATCTTAGAGAATCGTAAAATTATTGAAAACTACGTAAACTTCATTTAGGATAATACGAGATTTGAGGAGGTAAAAAATGGCAAAGGGATACTGGATGTTGGTTTTACATGCTCATTTACCTTACGTAAGGCATCCTGAATATACAGATTCTATGGAAGAAAGGTGGCTTTACGAAGCTATGTCTGAAACCTACATACCATTATTACAAGTTTACGAAAAACTTTTAAACGAAGGAATTGATTTTAGAATTACGATGTCTATAACTCCACCGCTTGCAAACATGCTTGGCGATTCTTTACTACAAGAAAGGTACGAAAAACACATTCAAAAACTTGTAGAATTAGCTGAAAAAGAAGTGTACAGAACGAGATGGTTACCAGAATTTCACGATACTGCAAAAATGTATTTACAACATTTTAGAGATTGTCTAAATGTATTTTACAAGTACAACAGGAACTTACTAAACGGTTTTAAAATGTTTCAAGATCTTGGGAAACTTGAAATAATAACCTGTAGTGCAACACATGGATACGCACCTCTTATGGAAACATACCATAACGCCGTAAGAGCACAATACCTAGTAGCTAAAAGAGATTACGAAAGAGTATTCGGTAAATCTCCTAGAGGAATATGGAATGCGGAATGTGCCTATTACCCTGGACTTGAAGAAATAATAAAAGAAGCAGGAATAAGGTTTTTCTTTGTTGATACGCATGGAGTACTTTACGCTGATAAAAGACCCAAATACGGAGTATTCGCACCAATGTACACAAGAAACGGAATAGCATACTTTGGAAGAGACGTTGAGACATCTAAATCTGTATGGAGTGCAAAAGAAGGATATCCTGGAGATCCATGGTATAGAGAATTTTACAGAGACTTAGGATACGATGCAGACTACGATTACATAAGACCATACATACACGAGAGCGGAATAAGAATAATGACCGGGATAAAATACTACAGAATAACTGGAAGTGATACACCTTTGGATAGAAAAGAGCCTTACAATTACAGTAAAGCAATGGAAAGAGTATGGGAACACGCAGGAAACTTCATATTCAACAGACAAAAACAGATAGAATACCTATCAAGTATGATGGATAGAGAACCATTAATAGTATCGATGTACGATGCAGAACTTTTTGGACATTGGTGGTTTGAAGGACCACAATTTATATACGCTGTTGCTAAAAAATGCTGGGAATCTAGAAACTGGGACACACAAGTAGAAATGATATTACCCATGGAATACTTGCAAAAATATCCCAAAAACCAAGTTGCTACTCCTCCAATGTGTAGCTGGGGATACAAAGGATACAACGAGTTTTGGCTTTCAGGACCTAACGACTGGATATACAGACACTTGCATAAAGCAGATGAAAAAATGATAGAAATGGCAAACAAATTCAAAAACACAAATAACAAACTTATAGAAAGAGCTTTAAACCAAATGGCAAGAGAACTTCTTTTAGCTCAATCCTCAGATTGGGCATTCATAATGAGAACTGGAACAACAGTAGAATACGCAGTAAAAAGAACCAAAGATCACATAAATAGAGTATTCAAAATATACGATATGGTAAATTCAGGAAACATCGATATAGACTGGCTAAAATACATAGAATACCTTGACAACATATTCCCAGAAATAGATTTTAGATACTACGCTGATAAATAAAAATCCTCCTAATCAACAAACTATGACCATAAGAGAATTTCTAAGAGAGAAAGTTTTAGAATCTGTAAACGAAAATTACGGTAATACTTACAAAATCGAAGATATAGTAATAGACTATCCAGAGAATAAAAAGTTTGGAGATTATTCAACAACAATAGCATTCAAGATAGCAAAAGATCTAAAATCTAAAGGTAATGAGCAACAATTACCTAAAATAGCAGAGAAAATAAAAACTTCTTTACTGGGAAAAGTCAAAGAATTCTTTTCTGAGATAACAATTGCAAACGGTGGTTTTATAAACTTAAGAGTATCGGATAGTGTACTTGCTGAAATAGTAATAAATGCCTCGGAAAATAACGAATACGGCAAATCTGACTTTGGTAAAAACAAAGATAAAATATTACTTGAATACGTTAGTGCTAACCCAACAGGTCCCCTACATATAGGACATGCTAGATGGGGAGCAATAGGTGATTCGTTGTACAGAGCTCTATTAACAGCAGGATACAACGTAAAAACAGAATTCTACATAAACGATGCAGGAAACCAAATAAAATTACTACTTGAGTCAGTAAAAGCAATCAGAGAAGGTAAAGAAATACCGGAAAACGGATATCACGGCTATTACATAAAAGAGCTAGCAAAAATCCAAAGAAACCCCATTGAAGTAATACTAGATTGGCAAAAAGAAGATTTAAACAAATTCGATGTGCACTTTGATAACTGGTTTTCTGAAAAAGAATTACACGATAAAGGAGAAGTTGAAGAAACCATAAAACTACTTATGGATAAGGGATTAGTATACGAAAAAGATGGAGCATTATGGTTTAAAAGCAAAGAATTCGGAGACGATAAAGATAGAGTAATAAAAAAATCAGACGGAGAATACACTTACTTCGGTGTAGATATAACCTATCACTTAAACAAAATCAAAAGAGGGTTTAACAGATTAATAAACATATGGGGAGCAGATCACCACGGTTACGTAAAAAGACTAACATCGGCAGTAAAAGCATTAAACGAAAACGTAAAAGTAGAAA